>NZ_JAXDEO010000080.1:0-20524 GCF_035064975.1 Pseudomonas sp. YuFO20 | reverse complement strand
AGGAATATGCGTTTCCATGTAGGAGCTGCCGCAGGCTGCGATCTTTTGCTTTAAAGCAAATCGGACGGGGTTAATGGCTGCCCACGCCACTCAAATGCCACCGGCGCAAGCACTTGATCAATCTGCGCTTCGGCCCACAACGCGGCGAAACTTTTACCTACACCCGGGTGCACGCGATCCGGCGCAATCAGCGACAACGGCCACAATACAAAGGCATTTTTAAGAATTTCCGCCCTCGGCAGTACCAGGCCATCGAAGTTGCCCACCAGGTCACCGTACAGCAACACGTCGATATCCAGAGGCAAACCTCGGCGATCAGGCGCGTAACGCCCATTATCGGCCTCAATGAACTTTAATCGGCGATCCAGCTCCATCAGCGGCAAGTCGGTACAGGCCGACACCACGAAATTGAAGAACGGCCCGCTCTTGATCCCCACTGGCTGGCTTTCGAAGACCGCCGAGCAACGCATATCCACCAAAAAACCCGCCAGTGCTTCCAGGCCGGCCTGCAAATGGGTTTCGCGCTCGATATTGCTGCCGAGCCCGAGATATACCTGAGTCAGCGACATCCGCGCTCGATCTCCACGCCCACGCCACCGGTAGCGGCAGGAACCGCGCCTGGCTTGGTCAGTTTGAGGCGCATCCAGGTGATCTTGAATTCGCTCATCAGCACTTCAACCAGCCGCTCGGCAAAGGTCTCGACCAGCTGGAACTGCGCCTGCTCGGCAAAGGCCTGGATGCGCGACGAAACGCTCGCGTAATCCAGCGCCAGGGTCAGGTCATCGCCAGCGGCGGCCGGACGATTATCCCAGGCGAAACTCAGGTCAAGCCGCAAGCACTGTCGGATGCCTCGCTCCCAGTCATAAGCACCGATCACGGTGTCGACTTCCAGGCCCTCGATAAACACTCTGTCCAAGCACTTTTCTCCGCTACACGACAAGGGCGCAATGCGCCGTTAGAATCAGGGCGTCCTCGCCCGGAATAGTTAGCATGTTTTGGTTACTGGCGACCCTCGCCTACCTGCTCGGCTCTCTGTCCTTCGCCATTTTGCTCAGCCGCCTGACCGGTACCCCCGATCCGCGAATGAGTGGCTCGGGCAATGCCGGCGCCACCAACATGTTGCGCCTGGCCGGCAAGAAACTCGCCATTCTGACCCTGCTCGGCGACCTCTGCAAAGGCCTGTTGCCCGTACTGATCGCCAGCCTCGCAGGCCTGTCACTGCAGGATCAGGCCTGGATCGGCGTTTGCGCCGTTATCGGTCACCTGTTCCCGCTGTACTTCCGCTTTCGCGGTGGCAAGGGTGTCGCCACCGCTGCCGGCATGCTGCTGGGGCTGTACCCGCCAGCAGCCTTGATGGCGGTCTGCGCCTGGCTGCTGACGTTCTACCTGACCCGTACCAGCTCGCTGGCCGCCTTGATCGCCACGCCCCTGACCCTGCCACTGCTGGCCTGGCAAGAGCCGGCAGCGCTGCTGCCCATGTGCGCCCTGACCGCAATGATCGTCTGGCGCCACCGGGGCAATCTACGCGACCTGTTTGCCGGGCGCGAACGGCATTTTTAGCAGCCAGCCATGAGCGCCGCTCATCACAGGGGCGACAACTGCTCCATCGGCCACCGCGCCTGCACACTGATCGCCAGGCTTTCCTGCTGGCCAGCCTGCAGGCGCTGGCAACCGGCAAACGCAATCATGGCGCCGTTATCGGTGCAGAACTGCGGACGGGCGTAAAAAACATCGCCCTTCAGGTCGCCGAGCATTTTTTCCAGGGAGGAGCGAAGCGCCTTGTTGGCACTGACGCCTCCAGCGATCACCAGGCGCTTCATGCCAGCCGCTTTCAGGGCGCGCTTGCACTTGATGGTCAAAGTCTCCACCACGGCCTGCTGGAACGCCAGCGAGATGTCGCAACGGGCTTGCTCACCGTCGTCTCCGGCACTCACACACTGCTGCCAGGTGTTCAGGGCGAAGGTTTTCAAGCCGCTGAAGCTGAAATCCAAGCCAGGGCGGTCGCACATCGGACGCGGGAAGACGAAACGTCCTGCAACGCCCTGCTCGGCCAGGCGAGCGATTTCCGGGCCACCCGGATAATTGAGCCCCATCATCTTCGCAGTCTTGTCGAAGGCCTCGCCTGCGGCGTCATCCAGCGTTTCGCCCAGCAGCGTGTACTGACCGATTCCGTCGACCTGAACCAACTGTGTATGACCGCCCGACACCAACAAAGCGACGAACGGAAATTCCGGCGGTTGCGACTCCAGCATCGGCGCCAGCAGGTGGCCTTCCATATGGTGCACGCCCAGCGCTGGAATGCCCCAGGCAAAGGCCAGCGCCTGGGCACAGGAAGCACCCACCAGCAATGCACCGACCAGGCCGGGGCCCGCGGTATAAGCGATGGCGTCGATCTCGGTCGGCACGCAGTCGGCTTCGGCCAACACCTGACGAATCAAGGGCAGCATGCGCTTGACGTGGTCACGCGAGGCCAGCTCCGGCACTACGCCACCATAGGCGCGGTGCAGGTCGATCTGGCTGAACAGCGCGTCGGCCAACAGACCGCGTTCACTGTCGTAAAGCGCGACACCGGTTTCGTCGCAAGAGGTTTCTAATCCCAGTACTAGCATGGGTTTGCGCCTTGTTTAGGCTGAATTCGAAGGCGCGCATAATAGTCGCCGCGTGATGCCCCGACCAGCGGTTTTCGATCAGAGGCTTTGCATTCCGTGCGATGAGGGGTTAACATCCGCAACCCTTAAAAACCGACGTCTTCAAGTGCTCTTTTGCCGCGAGGATGTTGACCCCGGTAATGAATGAAGGTAGCTCTGGATGCCAGCCGTCAAAGTAAAAGAGAACGAACCCTTCGACGTAGCTCTGCGTCGTTTCAAGCGCTCCTGCGAAAAAGCCGGTGTACTGGCTGAAGTTCGTAGCCGCGAATTTTACGAGAAGCCAACTTCTGAGCGTAAGCGCAAAGCAGCAGCCGCTGTTAAGCGTCACGCCAAGAAAGTTCAGCGCGAACAGCGCCGCGCCGTTCGCCTGTACTAATACACAGACGATCGTAGCAAGCTTCTGCCAAGCCCGGCTTCACGCCGGGCTAATGGCATTTGCGTAAAACGCTTGATGCTTCACCGTCGAAGCCGCAGACGCGACCGAGACAAATCTGCTTCACTGCGTCAGACCTGGCTCTTTTGCCAGCGGTGCACGTCTTTTCTGACGAGCCTTTCAAGGCTACTGACGAGCACACCCACTGATTCCTCTCACGACGATCAGCCCAAGGCACCTGTTTGCGTGCCGAAAAAGAGCTATCCGAGACCCTTGACGGGCGCAGCCGGATTCAGCGCAACACTTTCAAACAGTCGAATACTGATGAGTAGTAACGTCAGTGGATTTTCGGCAGATACACTTCCCGACAGCGATTATGCAGGCGATACCGGTCGAGCAGCACATTTTGCGTGCCTCAAGCAATGACCCGCGCTCAGCTACCCTTCGCTTCGGTTCCTTTTCAGCGCAGACGACGAGAACGCCATGGCCGGGCTGATTCCCCAGAGCTTCATTGACGACCTTCTGAACCGCACCGACATCGTCGACGTGGTCAGCTCGCGCCTGCAACTGAAAAAGGCCGGCAAGAACCATACGGCCTGTTGCCCGTTCCACAAAGAGAAAACACCCTCTTTCAGCGTGAGCCCCGACAAGCAGTTCTATTACTGTTTCGGCTGCGGCGCTGGCGGTAACGCCCTGGGTTTCATCATGGACCACGACAACCTGGACTTCCCCCAGGCTGTCGAAGAACTGGCCAAGGCCGCCGGGATGGAAATCCCCCGGGAAGAAAGCGGGCGCCCGCACAAGCCGCGCCAGCCCACCGATTCGCCGCTGTACCCGTTGCTTACGGCCGCCGCCGACTTCTATCGCCAGGCCCTGAAAAGCCATCCGGCGCGCAAAGCCGCAGTGGACTACCTGAAAGGTCGCGGGCTGACCGGTGAAATCGCCCGGGACTTCGGCCTCGGTTTTGCGCCACCTGGCTGGGACAACCTGTTCAAGCACTTGAGCAGCGACACCCTGCAACAAAAAGCCATGATCGATGCCGGCCTGCTGATCGAAAACGCTGAAACCGGCAAGCGCTACGACCGCTTTCGTGATCGCGTGATGTTCCCGATCCGCGACAGTCGCGGGCGCATCATCGCGTTTGGCGGCCGAGTGCTGGGCGACGACAAGCCCAAGTACCTCAACTCGCCGGAGACCCCGGTCTTCCATAAAGGCCAGGAACTCTACGGCCTGTACGAAGCGCGCAAGAACAACCGCAACCTCGACGAAATCATCGTCGTCGAGGGCTACATGGACGTCATCGCCCTAGCCCAGCAAGGCTTGCGCAATGCCGTCGCGACCCTGGGCACCGCCACCAGCGAAGAGCACATGAAACGGCTGTTTCGCGTCGTGCCCAGCGTGCTGTTCTGCTTCGACGGCGACCAGGCCGGCCGCAACGCCGCCTGGCGAGCTCTCGAAGCCACGCTGTCGAGCCTGCAGGATGGCCGTCGCGCGCGATTCCTGTTCCTGCCCGAAGGCGAAGACCCGGACACCCTGGTCCGCTCCGAAGGCACCGACGCCTTCCGCGCACGCATCAACCAGCACGCGCAGCCATTGGCCGATTATTTTTTCCAGCAACTGACGGAAGAAGCCGACCCGCGCTCACTCGAAGGCAAGGCCCACATGGCCACCCTGGCAGCACCGCTGATCGACAAAGTGCCAGGGGCCAACCTGCGCATCCTGATGCGCCAGCGCCTCAGCGAAATCACCGGCCTGAGCGGGGAAGCCGTCAGTCAGCTGGTGCAAAGCGCCCCGCAAGAAGCGCCACCGGCCTACGATCCGGGCATCGATTACGACGCGATGCCCGACTACAGCGACTATCATCAGCCGCAATCGCAGGAAATGTACGTACCGCAGCAGGAATGGACGCCGAAGAAACCCGGCGCAGGCGGCAAGAAATGGGACAAGAAGCCGTGGGACAAGAACGGCAAGCGGGGTGGTGATCGCGATCAACCCCGCGCGCCCAGGGTGCCAGCGGCCGTAGAGCCACCGACGCTCGCCGCGTTGCGCACGCTGCTTCACCACCCGCAACTGGCCGAAAAAGTCGAGGATGCCGGGCATTTTGCCGCCGAGGACCACACCAACACGCAACTGCTGGTGGCGCTGCTCGAAGCCGTACAGAAGAATCCCAAGCTAAACTCATTTCAGTTGATTGCGCGCTGGCACGGCACGGAGCAAGGACGTTTGCTCAAGGCGCTGGCGGAAAAGGAATGGCTGATTGACGGAGATAACCTTGAACAACAGTTTTTCGACACCATTACTAGCTTGTCAGCCCGCCAACGCGAGCGAAATCTGGAACAACTGCTCAGGAAAGCCCGACAAAGCGAGCTGAGCACAGAAGAGAAAAACCAACTGCGCGACCTATTAAGTCGCAATGTTTCCGCATCAAGCCCGACCTCAACTGGCGCGTGAGGTCATAGCTCAGGTATAATCCTCGGCTTGTTTTTTGCCCGCCAAGACCTTCAGTGGATAGGGTGTTATGTCCGGAAAAGCGCAACAGCAGTCTCGTATCAAAGAGTTGATCACACTTGGTCGTGAGCAGGGCTACCTGACTTACGCGGAGGTCAACGACCACCTGCCGGAGGATATTTCAGATCCGGAACAGGTGGAAGACATCATCCGCATGATCAACGACATGGGGATCAACGTATTCGAGGTTGCGCCAGATAAGGATTCCCTTATGCTGGCCGACGCCGATACCGACGAAGCCGCGGCCGAAGAGGCAGCTGCTGCGTTGGCAGCGGTCGAGACCGACATTGGTCGCACTACCGACCCGGTGCGCATGTACATGCGCGAAATGGGTACGGTCGAGCTCCTCACTCGTGAAGGCGAAATCGAAATCGCCAAACGTATTGAAGAGGGCATCCGTGAAGTGATGAGCGCAATCGCGCACTTCCCTGGCACGGTTGATCATATTCTCTCCGAATACACTCGCGTCACCACCGAAGGTGGCCGCTTGTCCGACGTCCTGAGCGGTTATATCGACCCGGACGATGGTATTGCGCCGCCTGCGGCGGAAGTACCGCCGCCGATCGACGCAAAGGCCGCGAAAGCGGATGACGATGCCGAAGACGATGACGCCGAAGCTTCCGATGACGAAGAAGAAGCCGAAAGCGGTCCGGATCCGATCATCGCCGCCCAGCGTTTTGGCGCTGTCGCCGATCAGATGGAAATCACCCGCAAGGCGCTGAAAAAGCACGGTCGCCACAACAAGCTGGCAATTGCCGAGCTGTTGGCACTGGCCGAACTGTTCATGCCGATCAAACTGGTTCCGAAGCAATTCGAAGGCCTGGTCGAGCGTGTGCGCAGTGCCCTGGATCGTCTGCGTCAGCAAGAGCGTGCAATCATGCAGCTCTGCGTTCGTGATGCGCGCATGCCGCGTGCCGACTTCCTGCGCCAGTTCCCGGGCAACGAAGTCGACGAAAGCTGGTCTGACGCACTGGCCAAAGGCAAGAGCAAATACGCCGAAGCCATTGGTCGCCTGCAGCCGGACATCATTCGTTGCCAGCAGAAGCTGACCGCGCTGGAAACCGAAACCGGTTTGACGATCGCCGAGATCAAGGACATCAACCGTCGCATGTCGATCGGTGAGGCCAAGGCCCGCCGCGCGAAGAAAGAGATGGTCGAAGCGAACTTGCGTCTGGTGATCTCCATCGCCAAGAAGTACACCAACCGTGGCCTGCAATTCCTCGATCTGATCCAGGAAGGCAACATCGGCCTGATGAAAGCGGTAGACAAGTTCGAATACCGTCGCGGCTACAAGTTCTCGACTTATGCCACCTGGTGGATCCGTCAGGCGATCACTCGCTCGATCGCCGACCAGGCCCGCACCATCCGTATTCCGGTGCACATGATCGAGACGATCAACAAGCTCAACCGCATTTCCCGCCAGATGCTGCAGGAAATGGGTCGCGAACCGACCCCGGAAGAGCTGGGCGAACGCATGGAAATGCCTGAGGACAAGATCCGCAAGGTATTGAAGATCGCTAAAGAGCCGATCTCCATGGAAACCCCGATCGGTGATGACGAAGACTCCCATCTGGGTGACTTCATCGAAGACTCGACGATGCAGTCGCCAATCGATGTCGCGACCGTTGAGAGCCTCAAGGAAGCGACTCGCGAAGTGCTGTCCGGCCTCACTGCCCGTGAAGCCAAGGTACTGCGCATGCGCTTCGGAATCGACATGAATACCGACCACACCCTCGAGGAGGTTGGTAAGCAGTTCGACGTGACCCGTGAACGGATTCGTCAGATCGAAGCCAAGGCGCTGCGCAAGCTGCGCCATCCGACGAGAAGCGAGCACTTGCGCTCCTTCCTCGACGAGTGACACCAGAACCCCCGGCCCAGGCCGGGGGTTTTGTTTTGTGCAGATTAAATCCCCCGCACCACCCCACCCGCCGTTTTGCCCGTCTACACTCGAAACATTCCCCGAGCCATAACGAGACCGTTATGCCCAGACTGCCGACCGTGTTTTTTTTGCTGTCGCTGATTTCCTGGACCGCAACGGCTGGCGCGCTGACTCTAACCGACGAAGAACGTAGCTGGCTTGCGGCCCACCCGGACCTGCGCCTGGGTGTCGATGCGTCCTGGCCCCCCTTTGAGTTTCGCGACGACCAGGGGCGTTACCAGGGCCTTGCGGCAGACTATATCGACCTGATTCGCGAGCGACTGGCCATCAAGCTCACACCCATCGAGCCCGTGAGCTGGACGGTCGTGCTGGACCAGGCCAAACAAGGCAAGCTGGACCTTTTGCCGGGCATCATGTCGACCCCGGAACGCCAGGCCTACCTGTCATTCACCCGCCCCTACCTGGATTTCCCGATCGTCATCCTGGCGCATGTCGGAGGCGCCCAGCCGCGTAAACTCAAAGACCTGTACGGGCTGAAAATCGCCGTGGTGGAAAACTACGCCCCCCACGAACTGTTGCGTACCCACAATCCCGATCTGAACCTGGTGGCGATGCCCAACGTCAGTTCAGCCTTGCAGGCGCTGGCCACCGATGAAGTGGACGCCGTGGTAGGCGATCTCGCCTCCAGCATCTGGAGTTTGCGCCAGCTCAAGCTCGACGGGCTGTATGTCAGCGGCGAAACCCCCTACCGCTATCAGTTGGCCATGGGCGTACCACGGGACAACAAGATGCTGGTCGGCATCCTGGATAAAGTCCTGGCCGACATGTCGCCTGCTGAAATCAGCTCGATCCAGGAGCACTGGGTGGGCAACGTTCTCGATCATCGAACATTCTGGTCCGATCTGCTGATCTACGGCCTGCCTGGGCTACTGCTGCTGATCCTCGTGCTGGCTGGAGTGATCCGCGTCAACCGTCGCTTGAGTTCGGAAATCGCCCGCAGGGTTGATCTGGAGCAGGAACTGCGCAGCAGCGAATACCATTACCGCGGGCTGGTGGAGAGTCTGTCGGCCATCGCCTGGGAAGCGCGGATGAGCGACTTCACCTACAGCTATGTGTCGCCCCACGCCGAAGACCTGCTCGGTTACCCCCTGTCCCACTGGTTGATCCCCGGCTTCTGGCGCAACATCATCCACCCCGCCGACCTCACCCGCGCGCAGAGCTTCTGCGACCACGAAGTGCTGGCCGGGCGAGACCACAGCCTCGATTACCGTGTCATCACCGCTGACGGGCGTTGCTTGTGGGTCCGCGACATCGTCAGCCTGATCGAACACGGTCATGAGCCGGTGATGCGCGGCCTGATGATCGACATCAGCGAAACCAAGCGCACCGAAGAAGCCCTGCGCCAGTCTGAACAGAAGTTCGCTTCGGTATTCCAGCAATGCCCGGACATCCTCGTGATCGCACGCCTCAGCGACGGCTGCCTGCTGGAGGTCAACGAGGCGTTCGAAGAACAGATCGGCCTCAGGGCCGAGGACGTTATCGGCCAGACCGCCACCAACCTCAACATCTGGGGCATCCCGGGCGTCGGGCCCGGGCTGCTGCAGCGCTTGCAGGCCGGCAGCATCCGCAACCTGGAGATGCCCTTTCGCCGCAGCAATGGCCAAGTGTTCACCGGCCTGATCTCTGCCGAACCGTTCGACCTCGACACGACCCCGGCGCTGGTAGTCGTGGTGCGCGACATCACCCAGCTCAAGGAAACCCAGCAACAACTGCAAACCTCCGAAGAGAAATTCGCCAAGGCGTTCCACGCCTCGCCGGACGGCCTGTTGCTGTCCCGGCAAAGCGATGGCCTGCTGATCGAGGTCAACGAGGGCTTCAGCCGCATTACCGGTTTCAACAGCGCAATGTCCGTGGATCGCTCGGCTCTGGACCTGGGGATCTGGGTCAACCTCAACGAACGTAAACAAATGCTCGACCTGTTGCACCGGGACGGTTTCGTCCGAGACTTCAGCTGCCATATCCGCCGCAGCGACGGGCAGATCCGCCTCTGCGAGGTCTCCAGTCGTCCGCTGCCAATCGGTGACGATGACTGCATGCTGACCATTGCCCGGGACATCACCGAGCGCCACCTGATGCAGGAAAAACTGCAACAGGCCGCCACGGTATTCGAGAGCACCGCAGAAGGCGTGCTGATCACCGATACCCAGCAGCACATCAGCGCAGTCAACCGTGCCTTTAGCGAAATCACCGGCTACAGCGAAAGCGAAGCACTGGGCCATACCCCGCGCCTGCTTGCCTCGGGCCTGCATGACAGCGCGTTCTACGCCGCCATGTGGCATCAACTGACCGCCGAAGGTCATTGGCAAGGCGAGATTTCCAACCGACGCAAGAATGGCGAACTCTATCCGAGCTGGCTGACCATCAGCGCCGTGCGCAATCGCGAAAATTTCATCACCCACTTCGTGGCCGTGTTCGCCGACATTTCCAGCCTCAAACACGCCCAGGCCAAACTCGACTACCAGGCTCACCACGACCCGCTGACCGGCCTGCCCAACCGCACGCTGTTCGAGAGCCGTTTACTCAACGCCCTCAATCACCAGAAGGAAAACGGCGGCCAGGGGGCGGTGCTGTTCCTCGATCTGGACCGTTTCAAGCACATCAACGACAGCCTCGGCCACCCGGTCGGCGATCTGTTGCTCAAGGGCATTGCCGTGCGCCTCAAGGACCAGTTGCGCGACATCGACACCGTCGCGCGCCTGGGCGGCGACGAATTCATCATCCTGCTCCCCGGCCTGCAGCAAGCCAGCGACGCCGACAACATCGCCACCAAGCTGCTCAACTGCTTTACCGCGCCGTTCCAGGCCGGCGAACATGAGTTTTTCATCAGTTCCAGCATCGGCACGAGCCTGTACCCCAAGGACGGCTGCGACGTGGCCACGCTGATCAAGAATGCCGATGCGGCGATGTACCGCTCCAAGGCCAAGGGCCGCAACCGTGTCGAAAGCTATACCTTCGACCTCACCGCCCAGGCCAGCGAGCGCGTGGCGCTGGAGCACGAACTGCGCCGCGCCATCGAGCGCAATGAACTGCACCTGTGCTACCAACCCAAGATCAGCCTCGAGGACTATCGCCTGGTGGGCGCCGAAGCGCTGATTCGCTGGCGTCATCCGACCTTTGGCGACGTACCGCCCGAACATTTCATTTCGCTTGCCGAAGAAAACGGCATGATCCTGCAGATCGGCGACTGGGTTCTCGAGACCGCATGCCGGCAGATGTTTGAATGGAACCAGATGTACGAAGGCCTCGGCCCGCTGTCGGTCAACCTCGCCGGTGCCCAGCTGCGCCAACCAAACCTGCTGGGGCGCATCGAGCAGCTGCTCAAGGACAACCGCCTCAACCCCGGCTACCTGCAACTGGAAATCACCGAAAACTTCATCATGAGCCAGGCCGAAGAAGCGCTGGCGGTGCTGCACCAACTCAAGCACCTGGGCGTGCAACTGGCGATCGACGACTTCGGCACCGGCTACTCCTCGCTGAGCTACCTCAAGCGCCTGCCGCTGGACATTCTCAAGATCGACCAATCCTTCGTCCGCGGCCTGCCGGATGACCCCCACGACGCCGCGATCGTGCGCGCCATCATCGCCCTCGGCCGCAGCATGCAATTCACGGTCATCGCCGAGGGCGTCGAAACCCAGGCGCAGCAGCAATTCCTGGCCGCCGAAGGCTGTGAGCAGATCCAGGGCTACATCGTCAGCCTGCCCCTGCCCCCCGACGAATTTGCCGCAACGTTCCTTCGTACAGTAGTTTCAGATTTTTCGGATAGCACAGCCGCGAAACCATCGCTATAATCCGCGACCAATGGGGCCTATAGCTCAGTTGGTCAGAGCAGAGGACTCATAATCCTTTGGTCCACGGTTCAAGTCCGTGTGGGCCCACCAAACAAGAAAGCCGCGCAATGCGCGGCTTTTGCGTATCTGAAGGGTTCGAATCAGTCGCCATTGTCTAATCGCTCAGTTGGCAAAGTTCTCGATCTTTACCTGACCTTCCGGGAAGGTGGCAATGATTTCCAACTCGCCACCCATTGCGCGGATGTAGTTGCGCAAAGTACTGATGTACATGTCTGTACGCCGCTCCATCTTGGATATCGCCGCCTGGTTGACATGAAGTGTTTTGGCTAGCGAGTCCTGACTCAACGCTTGCGCCTGGCAACTCGTGCAATGGCATTTGAGCTCGCAGCTTCTGATGCAAAGCCTCGACACGCGATTGAGACTCTGGAGCTCGACGCGCCACCAAATCAGCAAATTTTTTAGCCATTTTCATAGCCCTCTTTCTTCAATGTTTCCAAGTGCTCGTCGAAGATACGCTCGGCTAGCGCCACATGGTCCGTATACCAACGCTCCTGGCCGGTTTTATCACCCCCGATCAGCAGAATCGCGCAGCGCCGTCCCGAACGCGTACAGCACACGGTACGGCCTGCCAGCGTGTTGGACCCTAACGCAGGCCTATTCAAATATGTAACACGGGTATCGCCTGCACCGCCCGCAGCCGCTCAAGCATCTGCCCCGTCAACACGACCTCATACGTATCCGCCGCCCGCCCCCACTGCTCGACGATAACCATGCCGCCCACCAAGGCCGCTGCCAGTTCGGTAATGGTCCCGGACAGTTCTTCCACGATGTCTTGAGTCCGCTGCCACGCGCGATCCGTCAGAATTTTAAGTTCAGCGGTTATGCGCTCGGACGCCGCCGGATCGGTCTCGGGATAAAGCAAATTGCGCAGTAGATGCTGCAGCTCCCTGATCTTTGCGTAATCCTGCTCCGCCCCCTGCTCTCCCTTGAGGATGGCTGTGGCTTTCGACTTGTCGACGCGTTGCCCGGCTGAAGATTTTGCAGGCAGTGTCTGCGCCATTGCGCCAGCCAGAAGGACGATCATCCGGGCCTCCAGATGTTGCTTCATGGCCTCGATCGAAGAAATCGCCCGCACCAGGCTAACGGACGCCCCGCCGTGATGCCGTAAGTCCATGGTCACTGTCAGGCTCACGCTGCCCGTGGCAAAACCCAAGGCACGGGCGACGACGTAGTGGCCCATTTCGTGATGGGCAATCTCCCAGGCACGAGCCCGTACAGCAGGAGGCATTTTCTTCGACATGACCTGTCCCTCGTGTCACGACCACAATTGAGCTGTCATACATCACAGACCAAATGCGGACTCCGGGTCAATCATCAAAACCTGAATCGAACCAGGGTTCGCCAGAGGTTTTTCCACACCGAGCGTTTGTGTTTCTTCCAGTTGCGTTCCCACCATTCATCTTCATTCACCGCGCGCGCCTCGATGTCGCTGCCTGTCACCGCCGCTGCGTGCTGGCGAAACAGCATGGGAAATACACAATGTTGTTTGATCTGCCGTTTGAACAGGACATCGACTGGTACTCCGACGTAGGGAGTTTGGGCCAGCACCCTGCAGCCTTCGCGGGAGAGGATGTAGGCGTGCAGTGCCACCACGTTGCCGCGGGCAATGAACGGGAACCATGTCAGCCACGTACGACCCATGCTGTACCCCAGGTGCAACGCCTCAAACCTGTTACGGCGAATGAACCGGTTCACCCAACGCACCTGTATCGGATGAAGCCCATAGGGCTTGGCATCGTCCTCGAAGATCAATACCCGCTGCCAACCTTCGGCCAGGACTTTTCTGGCCAGTGCCTGATGTGATTCGTAACAGCCTCGGATCGGTTCGCTGTTGCGCTGGGCAATGAAGAACTCGATCGGGTTTGAAATGAGCGTTGCGACGGTGCTTCGGAACAGTTGCCGCCGGTCATGGCGCTCACTCAAGGATATGCAGTACACCTGATCAACATCGAACGAGACCTTTTCCATTCGCCCCTGGCACCTTAAGACCTCTCCGCGACCCGACGCCACGGAAAGAATCAATGATCGGCAAGGGGGTCCTGCCACGTATGTCAGACACGTCCTGAAATGGCGTTGGCTTTTCTGATCGATATCCCCCACGGTCAGCAGGATGTTGGCGTCGCGAGCGCTGCGGGGGATGTGCCTGTAACATGCCTGCACATTGATCCAAGCCGCTGGAGACCGCCTTGCCTGACATTCGCCCGCCCGTTCTCGACGAAATCGACCGTCAGCTGATTGCGGCCCTGCAGATCAACGCCCGCGAAAGCGTGGCCATGCTCGCCCGGCAACTGGGCATCGCGCGCACCACCGTCACGTCGCGCCTGGCGCGGCTGGAAAAAGCCAAGGTCATCACCGGCTACGGCGTGCGGCTCGGCCAGCGCGTGGTGGATGGCGGGCTGCAGGCGTATGTGGGGATTACCGTGCAGCCGCGTTCCGGCAAGGAGGTGTTGCGGCGCCTGAGTGCGATGGCCCAGGTGCAGCAGTTGTGTGCGGTGAGTGGAGAATTTGATTATGTGGCCTGGTTGCGCAGCGATTCGCCGGAGCAGCTGGATGAGTTGCTGGATCAGATTGGCAGTGTGGATGGGGTGGAGAAGACCACGACGTCGATCATCTTGAGCAGCAAGATTGATCGGGGGCAGCCGGTTTAAGATTTTTCCGGTGGTTATGGCTGTCTGGCTGGCCTGCAAAGAACCTGTAGGAGCTGGCTTGCCAGCGAAGGCGTCCGGACCATCAACACAAGATTCAAAGGCCTCATCGCTGGCAAGCCAGCTCCTACAGTGGTCAGTGTGCGCAGTTATCTCGTCATACTGATCAGTAATCTGGCAAAACGACGACACTTTGCGTCTTATTAACGTGTTCGGTGCTCTCTAGAATGGCTGGCATCTTTTCCTATACTCAGATGCGCATTCCGCGTCGGGTCGCCAGCAAGGTCAGCCATGAACAAGAACAATCGCCATCCTGCAGACGGTAAAAAACCGATCACCATTTTCGGTCCGGACTTTCCTTTCGCCTTCGACGACTGGATCGAACACCCGGCCGGCCTGGGCAGCATTCCCGAGCACCATCACGGTGCCGAAGTGGCGATTGTCGGCGCCGGTATCGCCGGGCTGGTGGCCGCATACGAGTTGATGAAGCTGGGTCTCAAGCCCGTGGTCTATGAGGCCTCGAAACTGGGCGGGCGCCTGCGCTCCCAGGCGTTCAATGGCACCGACGGCATCGTCGCCGAGTTGGGCGGCATGCGCTTTCCGGTATCGTCCACCGCGTTCTATCACTATGTCGACAAGCTGAACCTTGAAACCAAACCCTTCCCCAACCCGCTGACACCGGCCTCCGGCAGCACTGTCATCGACCTGGAAGGCAAGACCCATTACGCACAGAAACTGGCGGATCTTCCTGCACTGTTCCAGGAAGTCGCCGACGCCTGGGCCGATGCCCTGGAAGCGGGTTCGCAGTTCGCCGATATCCAGCAGGCCATCCGCGACCGCGACGTGCCGCGCCTCAAGGAGCTGTGGAACACCCTCGTGCCGTTGTGGGACGACCGCACCTTCTACGATTTCGTGGCCACCTCCGAAGCCTTCGCCAAGCTGTCGTTCCATCACCGTGAAGTGTTCGGCCAGGTCGGTTTCGGTACCGGTGGTTGGGACTCGGACTTCCCCAACTCGATGCTGGAAATCTTCCGCGTGGTGATGACCAACTGCGACGATCACCAGCATCTGGTGGTCGGCGGCGTCGAACAGGTACCACAGGGCATCTGGCGCCATGTCCCGGAACGCTGCGTGCACTGGCCCCAGGGTACCAGCCTCAAGTCGTTGCACAGCGGCGCGCCACGTTCTGGCGTGAAGAAAATCGCCCACGCGCCGGACGGCCGTTTTGCGGTCACCGACAACAACGGCGACACCCGCGAATACGCCGCGGTGCTGACCACCTGCCAGAGCTGGCTGCTGACCACCCAGATCGAATGCGACGAAACCCTGTTCTCGCAGAAGATGTGGATGGCCCTGGACCGCACCCGTTACATGCAGTCGTCGAAAACCTTCGTGATGGTCGACCGCCCGTTCTGGAAGGACAAGGATCCGGAAACCGGCCGCGACCTGATGAGCATGACCCTGACCGATCGCCTGACCCGCGGCACCTACCTGTTCGACAACGGCGACGACAAGCCCGGGGTGATTTGCCTGTCCTATTCGTGGATGAGCGATGCGCTGAAAATGCTCCCGCACCCGGTGGAAAAACGCGTGAAGCTGGCGCTGGATGCGCTGAAAAAAATCTACCCGAAAGTCGACATCGCCGCGCGCATCATCGGCGATCCGATCACCGTGTCCTGGGAAGCCGACCCGCATTTCCTCGGCGCCTTCAAGGGTGCCCTGCCCGGCCACTATCGCTACAACCAGCGCATGTACGCGCATTTCATGCAGGACGACATGCCGGCCGAACAGCGCGGGATTTTCATCGCCGGCGACGACGTTTCGTGGACCCCGGCCTGGGTCGAAGGCGCGGTACAGACCTCGCTCAATGCGGTGTGGGGCATCATGAAACACTTCGGCGGTGCAACTCACGCCGAGAATCCGGGTCCAGGAGATGTGTTCAACGAAATCGGCCCGATCGCCCTGCCCGAGTAAGAGGAATCCGAAATGCGCGTAGCCCTTTACCAATGTCCACCGTTGCCCCTGGATGTCGCCGGCAACCTTCAGCGTCTGCATCAGCTGGCGCTGGAGGCAAAGGGCGCCGACTTGCTGGTACTGCCGGAGATGTTCCTGACCGGCTACAACATCGGCGTCGATGCCGTCAGCGTGCTGGCGGAGGTACACAACGGTGAATCGGCGCAACAGATCGCGCGCATTGCCAAGACCGCCGGGATAGCCATCCTGTATGGCTATCCCGAACGCTGCGAAGACGGACAAATCTACAATGCCGTGCAACTGATCGACGCCCATGGCGAGCGCCTGTGCAATTACCGCAAGACGCACCTGTTCGGTGACCTCGACCGTTCGATGTTCAGCGCCGGCTCGGACGACTTCCCCATCGTTGAACTCAATGGCTGGAAGCTCGGCTTCCTGATCTGCTACGACCTCGAGTTCCCGGAAAATACCCGCCGCCTGGCCCTGGCCGGCGCCGAACTGATCCTGGTACCGACGGCCAACATGATCCCGTTCGACTTCATCGCTGACGTTACCGTCCGCGCCCGGGCCTACGAGAATCAGTGCTACGTGGCTTATGCCAACTATTGTGGGAGCGAAGGCGATATCCACTACTGTGGCCAAAGCAGCATCGCGGCACCGGATGGCAGCCGCATTGCCCAGGCGGGACTCGATGAGGCGCTGATTGTCGGTGAGCTGGACCGCCAGTTGATGCTCGACTCCCGCGCAGCCAATCGCTACCTGATCGATCGCCGTCCAGAGCTTTACGGCGCGCTGAACAAGCGCTGAGCCACCGTTATCCGCTAGCATTGGCACTTCTCTGTCCTGGAAGTGCTCATGCCTGCGCTGAATCCCCCTCGCCCCCACACTGAAACCCTGGCCAACGGCTTGCGGGTGACGCTGCGTCATGCCCCGGATTTGAAGCGCTGCGCGGCGGCGTTGCGGGTTGCCGCTGGCAGCCATGATGTGCCGTTGGCCTGGCCGGGCCTGGCGCACTTTCTCGAACACCTGCTGTTTCTCGGCACCGAGCGTTTTGCCGCCGACCAAGGGTTGATGGCCTTCGTCCAGCGCTACGGCGGCCAGGTGAATGCGCAAACCTGCGAACGCAGCACCGATTACTTTTTCGAGTTGCCACCCCAGGCGTTTGCCCAAGGCCTGGAGCGGTTGGCGGACATGCTCGCCCATCCGCGCATGAAGCTGGATGACCAGCACCGGGAACGGGAAGTGCTGCACGCGGAGTTCATCGCCTGGTCCCAGGATGCCGCGGCGCAGCAGCAACTGGCACTGATGGACGGGCTTAGCGACACTCATCCGTTGCGCGGTTTTCATGCCGGCAACCGCGGCAGCCTGCCGGTGCCGCAACCCGAGTTCCAGCAGGCCTTGCAGGATTTTTACCAGCGCTATTACCAGACCGGACAAATGACCTTGAGCCTTGCCGGCCCCCAGAGCCTTGATGAATTGAGGCTGTTGGCCGAAGCGTTCGGCAACGTCATTGCCAATGGCGAGAAGGTCCCGCAACAAGCCCCGACGCCGCTGATGGCAGGCGCGAGCAATAGTTATCAACAGGTCGGCGAGCATCGGCTGGACCTGCTGTTTGCCCTTGAAGCACTGCCCGACTCATCCGCCGAAGCGCTGGGCTTTCTGTGCCATTGGCTGAACACCGCGAAATCCGGTGGGCTGCTGGCTGAACTGCGCAAACAGGGCCGAGTTGAAAACCTCAAGGCGCGCGCCCTGTACCAATTCGCCGAACAAGCCTTGCTGCACATTGAGTTCACCCTGCCCGCCAATGCTTTGGCGAGCGAGATTGGCGAGCAATTGCGGGACTGGCTGAGCTTTTTCGCCCAACAGGACTGGCGCGGGTTACGCGAGGAATACGCGGCGCTGCGCCAGCGCCAGACAAGTAGTGCCTTGCAACTGGCTCGTCAGGACATCGAAGAGCGCGAAGTAGACTTATCCGAAGTCGGTGTTGCCGCCCTCAAGGTCATTCTGGAAAAAATCGGCGCTGTGGATAACTTCAACGGCCCGTGGCAACTCCCCGCGCCCAATCCGTTCCTGCGCACCGAAGCTGCGCCTCCAGGGGCCGGCTTGATTCGCGGACAAACCAGCGCCCACCGGGGCCTGCGCACCTTTGCCCATGACCGCTCACGCAGCCGCCGCGAACGTTCGCCGATGCAGTTCAGCCAGGCGCTACCGGAAAACGGCGCTGAAGCTGCGCTGTACCTGCGCTGGCGCCTGGACGCGGCCCCCGGCACCAGCCTTCAATCGCGCCTGGAAAACACCCTGCAAGCGCTGCGTGAAGACGCAAGTGAAGCCGGCGTGGATTTTTCCTTCGCTGCGTCGGGCAATCAATGGCTGTTGAAAATGACCGGCCTGCAAGCGCCAATGCCGTCCATACTCGAACACGCGCTGAACCTGCTGACCCAGCCTGATGCAGCGTCGGCATCGCCATCACCGGCCCGCCCCGCCCTGATGCCGATTCGACAGCTACTCAAGGTGCTGCCCGATCACTGCCTTGAGCCATCGGTTGAATCCGACAACTTGGCACAACTGTGGTCGAGCGCTCGCTGGACTGGCCTGGCGAGCGGTTTTTCTGCGCAGACTCAGGCGGCCATGGGCCTGGCTTTGAGCCGCGTGCCGGGCACAGCGGATACGCAACAGGCACCGGCACCGTTGATTCATTCCCAGCACCTATGGAGCAGCGTCGAGACCAACTCCAGCGAACACGCGCTGTTACTGTTCTGTCCGACAGCCACCCAGGATCTGGCCGACGAAGCCGCCTGGTGGTTGCTCGCCCATCTCTGTCAGACGCCGTTCTATCAGCGCCTGCGGGTGGAGCTGCAACTGGGCTACGCGGTGTTCAGTGCCCTGCGACAGATCCACGGGCAGACCGGGCTGCTGCTGGGTGTGCAATCGCCGAATGTGGCCGCTGCGGAGCTCTTGCAACATATCGAACAATTCCTGAACGGGTTGCCGGCGCTGATCCAGGCCCTCGACGAAAGCGCCTTCATCAGCCAGCGCCAGACCCTGGCCGATCAGTTTTCCAACGCCGCCCTGCCAACAAGCCAAGCCGCCGAATTGCTCTGGCAGGGTAAATTGGCCGGCCGCCCGTCGGATTATCTGACGCAGTTACCCCTGGCCATACTCCTGACCGACCGCGGCGCACTGCTGGCCGCGATCCAGCGCCTGAACCGGGCCGAAGGCGGCTGGCGCTGCCTGGCGAACAACCCTGCACCCGGAGCGCCCTGGCAAGCGACAAAATGATCATTACCCAGACGGTAAGGAGCTTTTTCAAAGTTTCACGGGCAATCCCTGTGAAATTTTGAGTAACATAGCAGCCTAACTATTTGGAACATCTCTGACTGGAGGTGGACTATACATATAGATAGCGCTGTCCAACCTTACCTGAAGGAGTTCAACTGATGGCCTGGACCAAACCGGCTTACACCGACCTGCGAATCGGCTTCGAAGTCACCATGTACTTCGCAAGCCGTTGATCTCTGCCCTGGCAGAATGCAGCACAACGCCTCGGTTATCCGAGGCGTTTTATTTTCAGCGTTGAAATGATGGAGCGCCCATGTTTGTCCAGATCCTAGGTTCCGCCGCTGGCGGTGGTTTTCCCCAGTGGAACTGCAATTGCGAGAACTGCGCAGGTTTTCGCAACGGCAGCCTGCGGGCCCAGGCGCGCACCCAATCGTCCATCGCGATTTCCGATGACGGCGTGAACTGGGTGCTGTGCAACACTTCCCCGGACATCCGTGCCCAGCTGCAAAGCTTCGCGCCCATGCAACCGGGGCGTGCCCTGCGTGATACCGGAATCAGCGCGATCATCCTGATGGACAGCCAGATCGACCACACCACCGGCCTGCTCATGTTGCGTGAAGGTTGCCCGCATCAGGTCTGGTGCACCGACATGGTCCACGAAGACCTGAGCACCGGCTTCCCGCTGTTCAACATGTTGACCCACTGGAACGGCGGCCTGAGCTGGAACCGCATCGAGCTCGACCAGAGCTTCAGCGTTCCGGCCTGCCCGAACCTGCGTTTCACCCCGCTGCCCCTGCGCAGCGCTGCGCCGCCCTACTCGCCGCATCGCTTCGACCCGCATCCGGGCGACAACATCGGCCTGATCGTCGAAGACCTCAATACCGGAGGCAAACTGTTCTATGCACCGGGCCTGGGCAAAGTCGACGCGCCGCTGCTGGAGATCATGGCCGCCAGCGATTGCCTGCTGGTGGACGGCACGCTGTGGGACGACGACGAAATGCAGCGCCGTGGTGTCGGCACCCGTACCGGCCGGGAGATGGGCCACTTGGCGCAGAACGGCCCTGGCGGCATGCTCGAAGTGCTGGAGCAGCTGCCAACGCAGCGCAAGGTACTTATCCACATCAACAACACCAATCCGATTCTCGATGAGGATTCACCGCAGCGGGCGGAGCTGGATTGGCGTGAAGTTGAAGTGGCGTATGACGGCATGAGTATTGTGCTGTAACTGACGGCCCCTTCGCTGGCAAGCCAGCTCCTACAGTGACCGCGTACCCCTGTAGGAGCTGGCTTGCCAGCGAAAGGGCCAGACC
>NZ_JAXDEO010000007.1:0-144685 GCF_035064975.1 Pseudomonas sp. YuFO20 | reverse complement strand
GATGGTGCCGGGGATGCGGCCCATTTCTTCGCGGACCATGTCGCCCAGGGAGCGACCGTTGCGGCGGGTGGACATGAACAGGACCATGAAGTCCTGCACGGCACCGGCCAGCACCACGCCGGCAATCAGCCACAAAGTACCGGGCAGATAGCCCATCTGCGCCGCCAGGACCGGACCGACCAGCGGCCCCGCGCCAGCGATGGCCGCGAAGTGGTGACCGAAGAGGATATGCTTGTTGGTCGGGACATAATCCAGACCGTCATTGTTGAGCACGGCGGGGGTAGCCCGTCGAGCATCGAGTTGCATGACATTATTAGCGATGAACAGACTGTAGTAACGATACGCAACGAGATAGATGGCCACGGCAGCGACCACGATCCACAAAGCGTTGATCGCTTCACCTCGGCGAAGTGCCACGACGCCCAGGGCGCACGCCCCAACGATTGCCAGCAGCAGCCAGGGTAAGTGGCGTAGCGGGCTATTATTATTTTTCATTTTATTATTCCAGCCAGAGTGGACAAGAAAGACAGCAACATCGAGTTTAGCTCGCCTGACAGCAAAGGCCATACCCCAACATTGGTCTAGACACCTGGCGGCGCTGGCAGCTTTTCGCGATGCCGGTCTATAGTCAGCGTACATTTCCGAGGATCGTGCCATGAGCGAGCTCCCTGCCGAACGTCGCCGTTTCAAACGTATTGCGTTCGATGCCAGAACCGAGCTGGGCCAGGGGCCGTTCATCTGGCCGGTGAAACTGATCGACCTGTCGCTCAAGGGCTTGCTGATCGAGCGGCCGGAACCCTGGCTGGGCGATCCGCAGCAGGATTTTTTTGTCGACATCCATCTGAGCGAAGACGTCGATATCGAGATGGATGTGCAGTTGACCCATCAAGACCACGGGCAGCTCGGCTTCGAGTGCAGGCATATCAGCCTGGAGTCCATTGAGCGCCTGCGGCGATTGATTGAATTCAATCTGGGGGATCCGCAGGAGCTTGAGCGGGAACTGGGTGCCCTCATCGAAATCTGAATCGCCCCCCTGCAGGAGCGAGCTTGTTCGCGAAAAACGTCCGGATCACGCGCTCACTCAGACAGCGCGCGTCATCGTTAACGTCCATCGCGAGCAAGCTCGCTCCTACAGGGGATTGGTGTTATTCGAACAGGGCGTCGAGCGCCTGCTCCAGTCGGGTGACCGCGATGATCTGCAACCCCGGCGGCGCTTCTTTCGGTGCATTGCCCTTGGGCACGATCGCCCGCTTGAAGCCGTGCTTGGCCGCTTCCTTCAGGCGTTCCTGACCGCTAGGCACCGGGCGCACTTCACCGGACAGGCCGACCTCACCGAACACCAGCAGGTCATGGGGCAGCGGCCGATTACGCAAACTCGACATGACGGCTGCCATCAAGGCCAGGTCAGATGCCGTTTCCAGTACTTTCACCCCACCAACCACATTGAGAAACACATCCTGGTCGTGGGTGGGAATGCCGCCGTGCCGGTGCAAGACCGCCAACAACATCGCCAGGCGGTTCTGGTCCAGGCCCAGGGTCACCCGGCGCGGATTGGCCAGGTGACTGTCATCGACCAGCGCCTGGACTTCCACCAGCATCGGCCGTGTGCCTTCCCATGTCGCCATGACCACACTGCCTGGGACTTCTTCCTGGGCACGGGTCAGAAAAATAGCCGAAGGATTGGAGACTTCTTTCAGGCCCTTGTCGGTCATGCCGAACACACCCAGTTCGTTGACCGCGCCGAAACGATTTTTTACCGCCCGCAAAAGGCGCAGGCGCCCATCTGATTCGCCTTCGAAATACAGTACGGTGTCGACCATGTGCTCCAGCACCCGCGGCCCCGCCAGGGCGCCCTCCTTGGTCACGTGCCCCACAAGGAAAATCGCGGTGCCACACTGTTTGGCATAACGCACCAACAGCGCCGCGCTTTCGCGAACCTGAGACACGCCACCCGGCGCCGATTGCAGCTGTTCGGTAAAAATCGTCTGGATCGAGTCGATCACCATGACCCGGGGCTTTTCCAGCCGGGCGGTGGCAATGATGGTTTCAATGCAGGTTTCGGTCATGACCCGTAGCTGATCCTGAGGCAGCCCCAGGCGTCGAGCGCGCATGGCCACCTGCTGCTGCGACTCTTCACCCGTGACATACAACGCCGGCATGCTCTTGGCCAGATTGCACAAGGTTTGCAGCAGAATGGTGGATTTGCCGATGCCGGGATCGCCGCCGATCAGCACTACCGAGCCGTCTACCAGGCCGCCACCGAGCACCCGGTCGAGCTCACCGGAAGCCGTGGAGAAACGCGGGACTTCCTCGACACTGACTTCAGCAAGGGTCTTGATTTGCGCCTGCTGGCCGGCCCAGCCGGTGCGACCGCTGGGCGCCGCTGCCCCGCCACTTTCCACCATGGTTTCGGTGAGCGTGTTCCAGGCGCCGCACTCGCCACATTGTCCGGCCCACTTGGGAAAGGTTGAGCCACACTCGGTGCAGCCGTACATGCGCTTGGCCTTGGCCATCGGAACTCCCGGCAAAAACCGCGATGATAGCTCAGGTCAGCTGTCCTGGTACGTCGCGATTGATGCCAGACAACCTTAATTGAATACGGCTGGTGAATAGCAATCTTGTTCGAAAGACCTCAATTACAAATTCATAACATATAAGTTATTTACTTATACACAAATTCACCAAAATACCTGGCCACCCTAACAGCGACAGAAAAAAACCTGTACAAATATTAACTATCAACTCCCTGCACGTATAACACCCCTTTTATAGCCATACAAATATGGACGCCTGAATTTTACCTCCCACTAACTCCGATTATAGATTGACACCCTGACCTAATAACCAGTGCAACCTGCTGGAAGACTTATCACCCATTTACCGGTGAGCGTCCGAACATTCAAATCACTAGTGCAATCCATAGCGATTTCTTTCAAGCCCATCATCGATTGCCCAGCGGCTGGAAGCAGATGCAAGGAGATCCCGGCGCATGGAGAAGCGCAATTTGTAAACTTTTTACCGCAGAATCAGTCGATTGCAGGCAGACCTCACACGCAGTCGTTTCGAGCAGGATGCGATCTGCTGATTTACACTGCGTTCACCAACCTCATCTGTAACAAGGAAATGTCCTATGGGCGTGATAAGCGAGTTCAAGGCCTTCGCCGTCAAAGGCAATGTGATCGACATGGCCGTCGGTATCATCATCGGCGCTGCTTTCGGCAAGATCGTGACGTCGTTTGTCGGCGATGTGATCATGCCCCCTATCGGTCTACTGATCGGCGGGGTGGACTTCAGTGACCTGGCCATTACGCTCAAGGCCGCCCAGGGCGATGCCCCGGCGGTGGTGCTGGCGTACGGTAAATTCATCCAGACCCTGATCGACTTCGTCATCGTCGCCTTCGCAATCTTCATGGGCGTCAAGGCCATCAACCGCCTCAAGCGTGAAGAAGCCGTCGCGCCCACCCTGCCGCCGGTTCCGACCAAGGAAGAAGAGTTGCTCGGTGAGATTCGCGACTTGCTCAAGGCCCAGAACAACCGACCTTGAAACAAACGGCGCCATCAAGGCGCCGTTTTTTTACCAGAAGTTCTCGACCGCCACCTGACCGGGTCGCCGGCTGAGGCTCAAGTGCATGTCGCGCTGCTTGAGCAATTTGCGCGTGTCATCGATCATCTGCGGGTTTCCGCACAACATCACCCGTGAATGCTCAGGCGTCAGCGCCACGCCAGCCGCCCGCTCCAGCTCGCCGTTTTCAATCAAGGTGGTGATCCGCCCGTTGAGGGCGCCGGGGTGCCGCTCGCGAGTCACGGTGTTGATGAGCTGCAACTTGTGGGCAAACTCCTGCAAATAGTCGCGCTGCGCCAAGCCGGCGATCAGCGCCTGATAAGCCAATTCCCTGGACTCCCGGACGCTATACACCAGGATGATGCGCTCGAATTTTTCCCAGACCTCGAAGTCCTGCAGGATCGATAGAAACGGTGCCAGACCTGTACCGGTGGATAACAGCCACAAATCACGGCCGTCGACGAAGCGGTCGAGTGTCAGGTAACCATAGGACTGCCGATCGACCAGCAGCGTATCGCCCACGCCCAGCCGGCTGAGCTCGCTGGTGAATTCGCCGCCGGGTACGACGATGGAAAAGAACTCGAGAAACTCGTCGTAGGGTGAAGACACCATGGAATAGGCGCGCCATACCGTACTGCCGTCCGCCTTGACCACGCCCAGCCGGGCGAATTGCCCCGCGCGAAAGCGAAAACCTGCATCCCTCGTGGTGCGCAGGGTGAACAGGTTCGACGTCAACGGCTGGACATCGAGCAAGGTCTGGCGGGTAAATTTCTCTTCACTGGCAGTCATGGGGTGCTCCCTTCAACACATGACCGCAGTGTCTCGCATTGCGGGCCCCATAAACACCGGCGATTTGTAGTGTTTTTAGCGAAACATCTTCTGATGAGTGACTATTCCCAAACACATTTAACCACTTAGTTAAACAATAAGAAAACCTGCGCAATTACATTAACACTGACATCTTTCGAACTCGATAACATTAGAACCATAAACCTGATTTGAAAATTTAAACAAAACAAAAAATTCTCACCGCCCTGTATGAAACATCCTACAATCCGTGCGTACTGGACATTGGATCCATACACACCCGAGCCGAAAAAGACGGGAGCTCAAAGATGGAAAGGTGGAAGGAGTTACAACTCAGCCAGATAGCCGGCGCAAAGGAGATCGACACCGCCTACCAGGTAGCGCTGCGTTTCGCGAAAAATATCGGATATAAATTTTTTGAATTTTCAGTCACTTACAAAACCAGATCGGAGCAAATAAACACACTCAGACTCAACAATTATCCTGCAAGCTGGAACACCGAGTATGAACAGAAAAAACTTGGTAAAATTGACCCAGTAGTGGCTCATTGCAATCAAACCATGTTGCCCGTTCTATGGAGTGAAGAGCTTTTCTGCAAAGTCCCATCGATGTGGGAAGCGCTTGGAATTCAAGGATTTCAACACGGCTGGTCGCAATCGTTGCATGACGATGAAAGCGGCCTGTTCAGCATCCTGAGCCTGGCCCGGAGCCATTGTCCCATCAGTGCGTTTGAGCTGTACGAGAATTTCGGCTTTTCCGTCTTCATAGGACAGCGTCTGCATGCACTGGTCGCACAATCGCTTCCAACGCATTCGGCAAAATCGGCTGCGACGAATTTGTCGCTTCGGGAAATCGACGTGCTGAAACTCGCAGCCGATGGCAAGACGGCCTACGAGAGTGCCAGGATTCTCAATCTCAGTGCACGCACCGTCAATTTCCATGTGCAGAGTGCGATTGAGAAACTGGAGGTCAATAACAAGATTTCGGCCGTCATTGCCGCAGTCAAGGCGGGCTATTTCGGCAGCGGCGCGCTGCGCTGATCACAAAACCTGCGGGTAATCCAAAAGAAAAAATCGTACCATTTGCATCCCTCTTGAGTGTTGACGTGTAAAAAAGCATGCCGCAGTTCACTCGGACGGTCCCGCCCGCAACAAACGCCTCAGGGCCGCGGAACATCCTCGTTTATCTATCAGAGCCCCCTGCCCGATGCCCTTGCTCGAAACCCCGTTCGCCCAGCTCGACCTGATCCGCCAGCCCGAACAGCAGAACGAACCGCTGCAAGCCTTTGACGCCGCAGACGAGTACCTGCTCAATCACCTGGCCGAGCAGCAGCCCGCGGCGAATTCGCGGGTACTGGTGCTGAACGACAGTTTTGGCGCATTGGCCGTCAGCCTGGCAGGCAGGGTCAATGTGACCAGCAGCGGCGATTCGTTCCTGGCCTTGCAGGGGCTGGAAAAGAATCTGGTCCGTAACGGCCAGGCGTTTGACGCCGTGCCCCACGTACCGGCCAGTGAACCCTTTATGGGACCGTTCGACCGGGTGCTGATCCGGGTGCCGAAGACACTGGCATTACTGGAAGAACAACTGATCCGCCTGCAAGGCCAACTGTCGCCCGGCGCCCAGGTGATTGCCGGAGCAATGCTCAAGCATCTGCCGCGTGCGGCCGGCGATCTGCTGGAGCGCTATATTGGCCCGGTGCAGGCCTCGTTGGCGGTAAAAAAAGCCCGGCTGTTGATCGCCACGGCTCAAGCCAAAGCCGCCGTCGAGTCCCCCTACCCGAGCCGTTATCGACTGGATGATCCGGCGATCGAACTGCTCAATCACGCCAACGTGTTCTGCCGTGAAGGCCTGGACATCGGCACACGAGCCTTCTTGCCGCACCTGCCGAAGAACCTCGGCAGCGCAAGGGTCGCCGATCTCGGTTGCGGTAACGGCGTGCTGGCCATCGCCAGTGCCCTGCAAAACCCCGAAGCCCGCTACACGCTGGTCGATGAATCCTTCATGGCGGTGCAATCGGCCGCCGAAAACTGGCGCGCCACGCTGGGTGAGCGGGAGGTGATCGTGCGGGCGGGCGATGGCCTGGCCGGGCAGGAGCCCCAGTCGCTGGATGTGGTGCTGTGCAATCCACCTTTTCACCAACAACAGGTGGTGGGTGACTTCCTCGCCTGGCGGATGTTCCAGCAAGCCCGTGAGGCGCTGGTGGTGGGCGGAGCGCTGTACATCGTCGGCAACCGCCATCTGGGCTATCACAGCAAGTTGGCGCGTTTGTTTCGCGGAGTGGAGCAAGTGGCGGCCACCCCGAAATTCGTGATCCTCAAGGCCCGCAAGTAACACGCAAAAAAACCCTCCAGCTGGAGGGTTTTTTATGCCATAGGGCTTTCAGTGAGTCGTCAGGCCTGCGGCGTTCATGAACATGCGCATCAGGCTGGCCACAATGAACAGCGCGCCGACGCTGCCCGCCCAGATCAAGGCCAACCAGCCGAGCCGCTGCCACAGCGGTTTTTTTTCGGCTTGCTCGATGTCGTGCAGGGAATGTTTGCCGGGCATGGCACATTTCTCCAATAAAGGTCGGATGGCGCCTGTGCTGACGCCATCGCGAGCAGGGGCCTAGTGATAACCATCCTCGTGAGTGACCTTGCCGCGGAACACGTAGTAGCTCCAGAAGGTATACCCCAGGATGAACGGGATGATGAACAGCGTGCCCACCAGCATGAAGCCTTGGCTTTGCGGGGGTGCGGCGGCGTCCCAGATCGAGATCGACGGCGGCACGATGTTCGGCCACAGGCTGATTCCCAGCCCGCTATAACCGAGGAAGATCAATACCAGCGTCAACAGGAATGGCGTGTAGTGCGCATTGCGCGCCACCGCGCGGATCAATCCGTAGAGGGTCACTAGCACCAGGATCGGCACCGGCAGGAACCAGAACAGGTTCGGCAAGGTGAACCAGCGCGCTGCAATCTCGGCGTGGGCCAGAGGAGTCCAGATGCTGACGACACCTATCACCGCCAGCAAGACGAACGCCAAGGGGCGCGCCAGATCGTGCATCTGTTCCTGCAACTTGCCTTCGGTCTTCATGATCAGCCAGGTGCAACCGAGTAAAGCATAGGCCACCACCAGCGCGGCGCCGCAGAACAGGGTGAAGGGGGTCAGCCAATCCAGCGAGCCGCCGGCAAACTGCCGATCGACCACCGGCAGGCCATCGATGAACGCCCCCAGCGCTACGCCCTGGAAGAACGTTGCGGCGATCGAACCGCCGATGAATGCCTTGTCCCACAAATGGCGCTTGTCGTCCTTGGCCTTGAAGCGGAATTCGAACGCCACGCCGCGGAAGATCAGCCCGATCAGCATGAAGATCAGCGGTAGATACAAGGCCGAGAGCACCACCGAATAGGCCAGCGGGAAAGCCCCGAACAACGCCGCACCGCCCAGCACCAGCCAGGTTTCGTTGCCGTCCCAGACCGGGGCGACGGTGTTCATCATCACATCGCGGTCGCTCTTGCCGGGAATGAACGGAAAGAGAATGCCGATACCGAGGTCGAAACCGTCCATGACCACGTACATCATGATGCCGAAGATGATGATCACGGCCCAGATCAGCGGAAGATCAATACCCATGATTCAAATCTCCTTGGTCACGGTGTGGTCGTGATCGGCGTGTTCATCGTCCGCTGCGGACAACGGACGCGCCGGCGTACGTTTCTGGCCGGGACCGCCTTCGTTGGTTTCCTTGCCTTCGTCGATCTTCGGCCCTTTGCGCACCAGGCGCATCATGTAGCCGAGACCTGCACCGAACAGCGCGAAATACACCACCACGAACAGGATCAAGGTGATGCTCATCTGCATGAAGCTATGGTTGGAGGACGCATCCGCCGTGCGCATCAGGCCGTAGACCACCCACGGCTGGCGACCGATTTCAGTGGTGAACCACCCGGCGAGGATCGCAATCAACCCGGACGGCCCCATCCACAACGCCAGGTAGAGGAAAGGCCGCGAGGTGTACAGCTTGTCGCGCTTGCGCAGCCACAGGCTCCACAGACCGGTGAAGATCATCAGCAAGCCAAGGCCGACCATGATCCGGAACGACCAGAACACAATGGTCGAATTCGGCCGATCCTCGGGTGGAAATTCCTTGAGCGCCGGCACCTGTTTATCCAGCGAGTGGGTCAGGATCAGGCTGCCCAGGTACGGAATCTCGACGGCGAATTTGGTCTTTTCTTCCTTCATGTCCGGCCAGCCGAACAGGATCAACGGAGTCGCCTCGTCGCCCTTGTTTTCCCAGTGGCCCTCGATCGCGGCGATCTTGGCCGGTTGATGCTCCAGCGTATTGAGGCCATGGAAGTCGCCGATGACCGCCTGGATCGGTGCGACGATCAAGGCCATCCACATCGCCATCGACAACATGGTGCGGATCGCCGGATTGTCCTTGCCGCGCAGCAGATGCCAGGCCGCCGAGGAACCCACGAAGAACGCCGTGGCGACAAACGCCGCCGTCGCCATGTGCATCAAGCGGTACGGAAAGGACGGGTTGAAGATCACCGCCAGCCAGTCGGTGGGAATCACCTGGCCGTTGATGATTTCAAACCCCTGGGGCGTTTGCATCCAGCTGTTGGAGGCGAGAATCCAGAAGGTCGAGATCAGCGTGCCAATGGCGACCATGACCGTGGAGAAGAAGTGCAGGCCGCGTCCGACCTTGTTCCAGCCGAACAGCATGACACCGAGGAAACCGGCTTCGAGGAAGAATGCCGTGAGCACTTCATAGGTCAGCAACGGACCGGTCACCGCGCCGGCGAAGTCCGAGAAGCGGCTCCAGTTGGTGCCGAACTGATAGGCCATGACCAGTCCGGAGACCACACCCATGCCGAAATTGACGGCAAAGATCTTCGACCAGAAATGGTAGAGGTCCCGGTAGGTGTCGTTATTGGTTTTCAGCCACAAGCCTTCGAGCACCGCCAGGTAACTCGCCAGGCCGATGGTGATGGCTGGAAACAGGATGTGGAACGAGATAGTGAACGCGAACTGAATTCGGGCGAGATCAAGTGCCTCTAAACCGAACATAAGTCTTCCTCTGTCAGGTAGTACGGCTGCGGGCTCGAAGCCTGCACCCACGGCCCCCACGGATATGGAGTGTGGCGAATCTCTGTTTGTTCTTTTTTTGTACGCATCACAACGCAGGGAGTCTGGCCTCATGGCCGCCGGATCAATTCCTTTTGTCGGTCTTGATCTGGATCAATCAACGATGAAAGAGTAGTCCCATTTACGGGGATGACCCGCGTGGTCTTTTGCCGCGTGACAAGTTGCCTCACGGCTTCAGTCACAGGTTGAAATGAATCAATGGAAGGCAGTGGACCAGAAGTCAGCGGAATCGATGCTTGGCTAACGAAATTTTCCCGCGCCGCAACTTCCTGTTACAGGTTGGTGATAATCTCGACCTTTCCCTCCCCAGACTTGCCTTCAAATGCCCAGCCAAGAGCCCTTGCTGTTACGTCACCATCGTCCTTTCATCGCCTTCTGGCTGGCCCGGGTTTTCACCGCCAGCGGTTTTCAGATGCTCACCGTGGCCATTGGCTGGAACCTCTACCAACTGACCGGCAACGTGCTCGACCTGGGCCTGGTCGGCCTCGTGGAGTTCGCGCCGCGCGTGCTGTTCATGCTGCACACCGGGCACGTTGCCGATCGCTACGACCGGCGCAAGGTCGCGGCCATCTGCCAGTCGCTGCAAGCCCTGATCGCCCTGTCGCTGGCCATCGGCAGCGCGACCGACCATGTCACTCGGGAAATGATCTTCATCCTTGCATTCCTGCTCGGCGCCGCGCGCTCCTTCGAAATGCCGACCACCCAAGCCTTGCTACCGAGCATCGTGCCCAGCGCACTGTTTCCCCGGGCCGTGGCCGCCGCGCAGTCGGCCCAGCAATCGGCGACCATCGTCGCCCCGGCACTCGGTGGCTTGCTCTACGCCTTCGGCAGCGTCTGGGTGTATGGCCCGACGGTGATCCTGTACATCATCGCCTGCGCACTGATGCTCAACCTGCCCGCCCGACAAACACCTCTGAACAAGGGCAAGGCCACTCTGGATTCACTCCTGGCGGGCATCCGTTTCATCCGCAGTCGCCCGGACATTCTCGGGGCAATCTCCCTTGACCTGTTCGCTGTCCTGCTGGGGGGTGCGACGGCATTGCTGCCGGTGTTCGCCAAGGACATTCTGTTGACGGGCCCGTGGGGCCTGGGCCTGCTGCGTTCGGCACCGGCGGTGGGCGCGCTGCTGATGTCGCTGTTCCTGGCGCGGTTTGCCGTGGAACGCAATGTCGGACGGGTGATGTTCACCGCTGTGGGGGTGTTCGGCGTCGCGACGATCGCCTTTGGCTTGTCGACTTCGTTCTGGTTCTCGCTGGCCGTGCTGGTGGTCCTCGGCGCGGCCGACATGATCAGCATGGTGATCCGCGCCTCGTTCGTGCAACTGGAAACCCCGGACGAAATGCGCGGCCGGGTGAGCGCCGTGAACGGGCTGTTCATTGGCGCTTCGAACCAATTGGGCGAATTCGAATCCGGCCTGACCGCCCACTGGTTCGGCACCGTGCCAGCAGTCGTCATGGGCGGTATCGGCACGCTGGTGGTGACAGGGACCTGGATCAAGCTCTTCCCGACCCTGGCCAACCGCGACCGGATGCATGTGCCGGTGGAAGAGGTAAAGGCCTGAGGCTGTTGCCATCACAATTTTGCCGACCAGGTGCAATACGTAATTAACGCATAGAGTGTAAGGTATCGCCTTACACATTCCCCACGGGAGGCAGAACATGCCCACGCACAACCCGCCGCACCCTGGTGAAACACTATTGATGGATGTATTGCCCGAGTTGGGCATCAGCGTCGCGGAACTTGCCCGGCATCTTGGGTTTGCGCGTCCTCACCTGTCGCGGGTACTGCATGGACATGCACCAGTCAGTCCGGATCTGGCCGTACGCCTGGAGCGCGCTGGAATCGGCAAGGCTCGCATGTGGCTAGGGGTCCAGACCGACTATGACCTATGGCAAGCAGAGCAGCGTGAGCAACCGCCCATCAAACCCATCGCCGCTCACGCCTGACGCCGTCTAAATCATCAACTCCCCCGCCACTGCCACCCGCGTGGCTTTGCCACACAACTGTTCCACCAGGGTCAGGGCAAACTCCAAAGCGCCACCCGACCCTTGGGCGGTGATGCAATTGCCGTCGACCACCACCGGTTGATCGACGAAGTTGCAGCCCGACAGTTGATGGCTGGCCGAGGGCAGGCAGGTCATGCGCCGCTGGCGCAGCACGCCGAAGGATTGCAGGGCTGTTGCGGGGGCTTCGGCAATGCCAGCGAACAGGCGACCTGCCGCGGCCTGGTCCTTGATCAGTTGCTGCAGGGGCTGATGGGCGCTCAGATGTTGCGTCCCTGTGGCACCGCCAGGCAGGACGATCAGATCGAACGGCTGGGCCAGCAGATCCACCAGCATCGCATCGCAGGTCAAGCGCGTACCTCGGGCACAGGTGAGCATGCGCCGTCCCTCGATGCTGGCAACCACTACCTCGACTTTTGCGCGGCGCAATACATCGATCAAGGTCACGGTCTGCAGGTCATCGGCGCCCTCGGCGAGGGTAATCAAGGCTCGAAAGGTCATGGGAACTATCCAGGGGATGGTTCTTGAAGCGTAGTCAGCTTTCCTGACGCCTGTTCGGGCCGCCGTCGTTACTTGATGTAAAGCTGGGTCGACAGCGTGTTGCCCGGCGCGTTGATCGAGGTATTGCTGAAGATGAACGTACCTTCCTGCTTACCTGCCAGATTGAAAATGTAAAGGTTGCCGACGATCCTGGTCCTTTGCGAGCAGTCGGTCAGGTTGCCGTTGTCATAAGCGCAAACCGGCGTGCGGGTGCCGTCCACTTCGAAGCCATCGAGCGCGGCATGGGGCTGGCTGCGACCGTAGCCCACTTCCAGCACATAGATCCTGATGTTGGGCCCCGCGTGGTTGCAGCGGGTCTGTGTCTGCCCTTCGTCAATCGTCTCGAAACCACAACCCGGCGACTCGACCTTGAGCACTTTTACCTGGGTCAACGGCGGTGCCGATGCCGCCGAGGCGGATTGTGCCGCCAGCGCCAGCAGCATCAAGACAGCGGACATGATCGTCAGACGCTTTTTCATCCAATTGCCACCCAAAAAAACCAGCGCGCAGTATGGCGGGTTTGGACTGAACACAAAACATCGACGACGATCACCGCCATAAGCAGCCATAACCCCACGCTGCTGGTATGATGCGCGGCTTTTTCCGGCCCACAGTATTTTCCCAGGCGCGTTCAGCGGTCTGTGCTTTGCTGTTGAGGTCGATACATTCACGGCGCCGGGCGCGCCACGGGGAGCAGACATGCTGGAAAGGCTGTTTCAACTCAAGGCACACAACACCAACGTGCGGACCGAGATTCTGGCGGGCGTCACGACTTTCTTGGCCATGGCCTACATTCTGTTCGTCAACCCGAGCATCCTCGGCGAGACCGGCATGGACAAGGGTGCGGTGTTCGTCGCCACCTGTCTGGCAGCCGCCATCGGCTCCACAGTCATGGGCCTGATCGCCAACTACCCGATCGCGCTCGCGCCGGGCATGGGCCTGAACGCCTTCTTCACCTACACCGTGGTCCTGCACATGGGCCATACCTGGCAAGTGGCGCTGGGGGCGGTGTTCATCTCGGCGGTGTGCTTCTTCCTGTTGTCGATCTTCCGTATCCGGGAATGGATCATCAACAGTATTCCGCTGCCGCTGCGTTCGGCGATTGCGGCCGGTATCGGCCTGTTCCTGGCGCTGATCGCCCTGCACAACGCCGGTATCGTGGTGAGCAACCCGGCGACCATGGTCGGCCTCGGTGACCTCAAGCAACCGGCACCCATCCTCGCCACCCTGGGTTTTGCCCTGATCGTCGCCCTCGAAGCCCTCGCCGTGCGGGGTGCAGTGCTGATCGGTATCCTGGTGGTGACCATCGCTTCCATCGTCATGGGCTTCACCCCGTTCGGCGGCGTCATGTCGATGCCGCCGTCGCTGGCCCCGACCTTCCTGCAACTGGACATCAAGGGCGCACTGGACATCGGTCTGGTTAGCGTGATCTTCGCTTTCCTGTTCGTCGACCTGTTCGACAACTCCGGCACCCTGATCGGCGTCGCCAAGCGCGCCGGGCTGATGGGCAAGGACGGCCACATGCCGAAAATGGGCCGCGCACTGATCGCCGACAGTACCGCCGCAATGGCCGGTTCCCTGCTGGGCACCTCGACCACGACCAGCTACATCGAATCCGCTGCGGGCGTGAGTGCGGGCGGCCGCACCGGCCTGACCGCTGTCGTCGTGGCGATGCTGTTCCTGCTGGCGCTGTTCTTTTCGCCACTGGCCGCCAGCGTTCCCGCGTTCGCCACGGCCCCAGCGCTGCTGTTCGTCGCCGTGCTGATGACATCCGGCCTGGCCGAAATAGACTGGGACGACATCACCGTCGCCGCGCCGGTCGTCATTACCGCGCTGGCCATGCCATTCACTTATTCCATCGCCAATGGCATCGCCTTCGGTTTCATTGCCTGGACCGCCATCAAACTGATGTCCGGTCGTGGCCGTGAGCTGAACCCGGCGCTGGTGATCCTGTCGATTCTGTTCGTGATCAAGCTCGGTTGGTTCAACGCATGACTTTTGATTCCCAGGCCTACACCGTCCAGCTCGAAGAAAAGGTCACACGCCTGCGTGACCTGCTGGCCCCATTCGACGCGCCCGAGCCTGTGGTCTTCGACTCGCCGCTGCAGAACTTCCGCCTGCGTGCCGAATTCCGCCTGTGGCGCGAAGCCGGCGAGCGCCACTACGCAATGTTTTCCCAGGAAGACAAACGCACGCCGATCCTGATCGAAGAGTTCCCGATCGCCAGCCAGCGCATCAATCAATTGATGCCGCAGCTCAAGGCCGCCTGGCAAGCCAGTGCGCCTTTGAGTCACAAGCTGTTCCAGGTGGAGTTTCTGACGACCCTGGCCGGCGATGCGATGATCACCCTGTGTTATCACCGCCCGCTGGACGAGCATTGGCATGCAGCCGCGAGCAAACTGGCGGCGGACCTGAACGTCAGCATCATCGGCCGCTCCAAGGGCAAGCGCGAAGTCATCGGTCACGATTACGTAGTCGAGCAGCTGGAGGTCGGCGGCCGCACCTTCAGCTACCGCCAACCGGAAGGCGCGTTCACCCAGCCCAACGGCACCGTGAACCAGAAGATGCTCAACTGGGCGTACGACGCCCTCGGCGATCGCCCTGACGATTTGCTGGAGTTGTACTGCGGCAACGGCAACTTCACCCTGCCGCTCGCGACCCGCGTGCGCAAGGTGCTGGCCACCGAAATCAGCAAGACCTCGGTCAACGCGGCGTTGAGCAACCTCAGCGAAAACGCTGTGGATAACGTCACGCTGGTGCGTTTGTCCGCCGAAGAGCTGACCGAAGCCTTGAACGAAGTGCGCCCGTTCCGCCGCCTGCAGGGCATCGACCTGAAAAGCTACGAGTTCGGCAGCGTCTTCGTCGACCCGCCCCGCGCCGGCATGGATCCGGACACCTGCGACTTGACCCGACGCTTCGACAACATCCTCTACATTTCCTGCAACCCGCAAACCCTGGCGGACAACATCGCCCAGTTGCACGACACCCACCGCATCACCCGATGCGCGATGTTCGACCAGTTCCCATGGACGCATCACATGGAATCCGGGGTGTTGTTGACCCGGCGGTGATTGCTGTGGCCACAAACAAATCAGCCGTCATCACGACGGCTTTTTTGTGGGCGTTCAAACCACGACGTCGACTTTGCGTGGACGTCCACCTTTCCTGCCATTGGCCCTCGCCGCCTCGGCCTTGGCGGCGCTGCTCTGCCGACCGTTGCGCGAAGCAATCACCGAAGCCGCCATCGCCATCAATGGCTCGCTGGCCGAGATCATTCCGGCGATAGAGATCTGCAGGTCCTTGCCTTCGTGGCAGAGCGCGGTGCCGGTAAAACCCACCTCGAAACCAGCAAAATCCTCGATCTCGAATCCATCGAACTCAGGGTAATTTCCAACTGGCAGCAACACCCCGCTGCCATCTTCGAAGCTGACCGCCAGACACGGAGCCTGAAAGGTTACCGACGTCGCCTGCAGCCCGCTGCTTTGGCGAGACTTGCCTCGTTCAATCGCTCGATCAAGGCGGGCCTCTGTCACCGGCCGATCTATCTGGACCTTGGCTTTTACCGTTTTCATAACTCGATCTCCACACATTCCTGTGCACCTATCAGGGATAACCGCGTCCGGTTCGTTTGCGGCTCATACAAAGCCGAACCAATCATGTTGGTGGTACTGACAATCCTCTTCACCACAACGACCTCTCCGGTTTGCCAATCCCACAATTGATTATCAAGGCAGGCCGTTTGCAGTTTTCGCCACCAGATGCGACGAGCACGCAGCAAATGGGCAGGCAGCTTGAGCGATTGGCGCAACCCCTCAAGTACCGCAATCGGTGGCCGACGCGAGAGTGGAACCACATCCCAGAGTTCGACACCGTTGTGCCAAAAGCTGAATCTGAAACGCGCACTCCACGCGCCTGCCTCCACATGTGCGTGAGGAGGACAATGTTCATCACGCAGCATGATCACCACCGAGAGCCCTTTGTAGCTGCATATCTTCATGCTAACCCATCCGTTAGGTTAATGAGTCGAAAGATTCGACATTCCTGGGGAAAACTGACGACCGGTGCCTCGAACACTCAATCGTCAATACGCCTCTGAGACTAGCGTTCAGCGGCGCCCTGGGCCGATGGAGGCCCCGGTAAAATCGTAAGCATTGCTTTCACGCACCCCACAAAAAAGCCGTCGCTGGGACGGCTGTCTTTTGAAGGTCCTGCATCTCCCTGAAATACTGATTTAATGAGTTCATTTGATCCCCGGTGCAATCAATCATGCAGCGACAATTCGACGATCTTCAATTGGGCAGCATCGAGCTTTTTTGCCTGGCTGCCGAAGCCGGCAGCTTCACTGCCGCCGCACTGGTGGCGGGCGTCACACCGGCCGCGGTGAGCCGTTCGGTGTCGCGTATGGAAGAACGCCTTGGCGTGCGGTTGTTTGCACGCACCACCCGCAGCGTCAAGCTGACCGACAGCGGTCGGCGCTACTACGAAGAATGCCGCCAGGCACTGGCGCAACTGGTCGAAGCCCAGCGCGAGGTCATGGGCCAGCAACAGGTACCTTCAGGAACCTTGCGCATCAGCATCCCGACCACTTATGCCCACCACCGCATCCTGCCGTTGCTGCCGGCCTTTCGCGCGCGCTTTCCGGCGGTGAAGGTCGAGTCGCACATCAGTAATCGCAACATCGATTTCGTCGGCGAAGGTTATGACATGGCGATCCGTGTGCGCGCTATTCCGGACTCCGGCCTGATCGCCCGGCAGCTTGAAGATGCCGCGCTGGTGATGATTGCCAGCCCCGAATACCTCAAGCGGGCCGGCACGCCGCAAACCCTCGACGACCTGCAACAGCACGAGTGCATTCAATACGAACTGCCCAGCAGCGGCCGGCGCATTGCCTGGTTGTTCAATGACGGTGGCATACAGCGCGAAATTCTCGCCGAGGGCAACTTCAGTTGTTCCGACGATGTATTGGGTGGCGTGACCCTGGCGAAACATGGTGCGGGGTTGTTCCAGACCTATCGATTTATCGTCGAGAAGGAACTGGCCAATGGCTCGCTGGTGGAAGTGCTCAAACCTTATGGGGGGCGTTCGCGGCCGTTTACCCTGCTCTACCCGCAAAGTCGTCATATGCCCCTGCGGTTGCGCGCGTTCATCGACTTCCTGGTGGAGCAGTTGCCACGCTGAAACGAAACCGTCCGATCACCGCACACAAAAGAACCGTATGCGGGCGGTCCAATTGACCAAATTAACCATCTGGTACATTTTATCTCCACAGGCCGAGACCTTGGCCAACGCCAAAAATAATAAGTGGAGAAACCTTGATGTCCCCTATCATTCTGGTGCTCAACGGCCCGAATCTGAACCTGCTTGGTACCCGTGAACCGGCGACTTACGGCCACGAAACCCTGGCTGATATTTCCGCCATGTGTGGCCGAGCCGCCGAAGAGTTCGACCTGGCGGTGGAGTTTCGCCAGACCAACCACGAAGGCGAACTGCTCGACTGGATTCATGCCGCCCGCGGCCGTTGTGCCGGGATAGTGATCAACCCGGCCGCCTGGACGCACACTTCGGTGGCGATCCGCGATGCGCTGGTCGCCAGCGAACTGCCGGTGATCGAAGTGCACCTGTCCAACGTGCATGCCCGTGAGCAATTTCGGCACCACTCCTTCGTCTCGGGCATTGCTACGGCGGTAATGGCCGGTTTTGGCAGCCATGGCTATCGCCTGGCACTGGAGCATTTCAGCCAACGTCTGAAGGGGTGAGCGTGATGAGCAAGAATCAAACCGTACTGGCAGGCCTGATCGGCGCCGGCATCCAGGCTTCCCGCACCCCTGCCCTGCACGAGCATGAAGGCGATGCCCAGGATTTGCGTTATCTGTATCGCCTGATCGATCTCGATCAACTGCAACTCGACAGCAACGCCCTGCCCGAGCTGCTGCTGGCTGCCGAACGCATGAACTACACCGGCCTGAACATCACCTTTCCGTGCAAGCAGGCGATCATCCCGCTGCTCGACGAACTGTCGCCAGAAGCCCGTGGCATTGGCGCGGTGAACACCGTGGTGTTGAAAGACGGCAAACGCATCGGCCATAACACCGATTGCCTGGGGTTTGCCGAAGGTTTTCGGCGTGGCTTGCAAGGCGTTGCCGTTGAGCGCGTCGTACAAATGGGCGCCGGCGGCGCTGGTGCAGCAGTGGCCCACGCGTTGTTGAGCGAAGGCGTACAACAACTGAGCATTTTCGATGTGGAAATCAGCCGCGCACAGAGCCTGGCGGACAACCTCAATCAGCATTTCGGCAGTAACCGCGCGGTGGCCGGTCATGACCTGGCACTGACCCTGGCCGAGGCTGATGGCCTGGTCAACACCACGCCCATGGGCATGAAAAAACTGCCAGGCATGCCGGTGCCGGTCGAGTTGCTTCGGGCTGAGTTGTGGGTGGCGGAGATTGTCTATTTCCCGCTGGAAACCGAACTGCTGCGTAATGCCCGCGCCCTGGGCTGCCGAACGCTGGATGGCGGCAACATGGCGGTGTTCCAGGCGGTAAAGGCATTCGAATTGTTCAGCGGCGTGGTGCCGGATGCGCAGCGGATGCTGGCGCATTTTCAGAGCATGATTGGTTAAAGATCAAAAGATCGCAGCCTTCGGCAGCTCCTACAAGGCTGCGATCTTTTCAGGCCTGCAGATATCGCAGGACCGACTCGCAAATCATCTCCCGATGACGCTGCTTGATGCTCTCGTCCGGCAAGTCGATCTGAAAGATCTCGCCGAAAGTGTGGCGGTTCGACACGCGATAGAAGCAGAACGAACTGATCAGCAAATGCACATCCAACGGATCAAGCCCTGTGCGGAACAGCCCTTGCTCGGCACCGCGACGCAGGATCTCGCCCAGTGAATCAAGGATGGTGTTGTTCATGGCCTTGATTGCATCGGAGCGTTTCACGTATTCGGCGTTGTGAATGTTCTCGATGCTGACGATGCGCACGAAATCGACGTTGCGGTCATGGTGATCGAAGGTGAACTCCACCAGCCGCCGAATCGCCTCGACGGGCGGCAGTTCCGCCAGGTGCAGCCGGTTTTCGGTATTGCGGATATCGCCGTAGAGCTTCTCCAGCACCTCGACGTAGAGCTGTTCCTTACTGCCGAAGTAGTAATAGATCATGCGCTTGGACGTGTGGATGCGCTCGGCGATGGCATCGACTCGAGCCCCGGAAAGCCCTTGCTGAACGAACTCGACAATCGCCTCCTGCAGAATGTTCTCGCGGGTTTTTTCCGGATTGTTCTTGCGACTCTTGCGCGGTTCGGCAACCGGTTGATCGGGTGCTGCGGAGAGTTCTGAAGTCATTGTCATTGCGGGCTCACGGCCATCACTGCACAGGCTGGCGATTATGAGCCGCGCCGCACAGTGAAGGAAGCCGTGCGGCAGCGGTTTGTCGGTGTGGTTACGATTTTCCTACAACTTTGTCTGACGCACCGCACCGCTGCGGGATTTGGCCATGGCTGCCAGGCGCACCGCCACGTTGGCAGCGCCGTAACCGGCATAACCGTTCTTGCGCTGAATGATCTCGAAGAAGAACCGCCCTTCGAACGGTTCGGTGTACACGTGGAACAGCTCACCGCCCTGGGCATCACGGTCGTACAGCACGTTGTAATAGGCCAGTTCGCTGAGAAACTCGTCGTCAAAATCGAAGCGCGCCGCCAGGTCATCGTAGTAGTTGAGCGGAATATCCAGCAGCGGCACGCCCGCCGCCTTGGCGCGACTGACTTCGGCAAAGATGTCATCGCAATCAAACGCGATGTGGTGCACGCCGGAGCCGCGATAACTCGACAACGCGTGTGAGATGGCGGTGTTGCGGTTTTCGGAAATATTCAGCGGCAGGCGAATCGAACTGTCACGGCTGCGCAGCGCGCGGCTCTTCACCAGACCATAAGGATCTGGCAGCACCACTTCGTCATCGGCCTCGAAGTCCAGCAGGCTCTTGTAGAACAGCACCCAACTGTCGAGGCTGTCGGCGGGCAGCGCCATGGCCATGTGGTCGATGCGCTTGAGGCCACCGCCGGTCACTACGGCCGGTTGCAGGTTGAAGTCGGTACCATAGACATCGGCGTCTTGATCGACGAGGTAGATCAGGCTGCCATCCGGCGCGCGCACGGCGGCCAGTTCCAATTCATTGGGACCGACCAATCCGCGATACGGCTGGCCTTTGTAGGCCACGGCCCTGGCCAGCGCGCTGGCACTGTCCTTGACTCGCACGGCGGTGGCGCACAACGATGGACCATGGGCCTCGAAGAAACTGTGGGCGAACGAGTACGGTTCGGAGTTGAGGATCAGGTTGATATCGCCCTGGCGCAGCAGGCTGACGCTCTTGGAGCGATGCTCCCCGGCCTTGACGAAACCCAGCCGCTCCAGCCAATGGGAGAGCTTGGCGCCGAGGCTTTCGTCCACGGCGAACTCGAGAAACTCGATGCCGTTGTATTCGCTGGCCTTCGGCGTCTCGAACAGAATCTCGGGGTTGGCCGTTGGTTTGGCTTCCTGGGCCAGGCGCTCGCGGGTTTTCTCTTCCAGGTACAGCAACGAGCGCAAACCGTCGGCAGCGTTGGCTCGAGGCGGCGCGGCGCGGAAACCGTCGTTGAAGATCTCCAGCGACAGTGGCCCGGTATAGCCACTCTTGATGATCGGCGCGAGGAAACCCGGCAAATCGAATTCGCCCTGGCCCGGGAAGCAGCGGAAATGCCGGCTCCACTCCAGCACGTCCATGGCCAGGATCGGGGCATCGGCCATTTGCACGAAGAAAATCTTGTCACCGGGAATCTCGGCGATGGCGCTCGGGTCGCCCTTGAGCGACAGCGTATGGAAGCTGTCGAGCAATACGCCGAGGCTCGGATGATCGGCCTGACGGACGATGTTCCACACCTGTTGCCAGGTATTGACGTGGCGTCCCCAGGCCAGCGCTTCGTAACCGATACGCAGGCCTCGCGCGCCGGCGCGTTCGGCCAGCAGGCGCAAGTCGTCGACCAGGATCTGTTCATCACCGATGGAGTCGGCCGAGGCGTTGCTGCACACCAGCACCAGGTCGGTGCCCAGCTCCTGCATCAGGTCGAACTTGCGCTCGGCCCGCTCAAGGTTGCGCGACAGACGGTCACGGCGGCAGCCTTCAAAATCCCGAAATGGTTGAAACAGCGTGATGGCGATCCCGAGATCGGCGCACATCTGTTTAATTTCTCGCGGGCTGCCGTCGTAGTAGAGAAGGTCATTCTCGAAGATCTCCACGCCGTCGAAACCGGCGGCGGCAATGGCTTCGAGTTTTTCCGGCAGGGTACCGCTCAAGGACACGGTGGCAATGGAACGCTGCATATTTCGACTCCCGGTGATGGAGGCAATCTTGTTAGGGGTATCGCACGCTTGTTGCAGCGGCCCCGCTGCCGGGAATGGCGGTCTCACGGACGCCATCGCCGGCAAGCCGGGCTCCTACAGGGATTGCGTTTAGCTTTGAATGAATTATTGGCCTGGTGATTCCTCACGGCAATTCAAAGTGTACTATCCAGTTAGTTTTTCGTGCGATTATCGAACAAAATGGCCGTTAGCGAATTGACGATTTTTCGTCCACTGCGCAACATCAACACCACATTGGGTCCGGTCATGAATCATCGGTTCCAGTTAACAAGACCCTGAACACCACATAAAAATTTCAAAAAACGGGTATACGCTCATGCGCTCATTAAACGCCTTGCTCGATTACACCACCGTCATTACGCCTTGCCTGGCGTCCATCCGAACCCCGCGCACCGCTGGCACCCACGTGCCGCTCGCTGAATAACTCGTCAGCCGACGAACACAGCCGATCAGTCCAACCGCGCCCGTCGCCCTCGATTGATCACGCGCCCTTGAAGTCCCGACGAGCTTCGCTTGTCAGTCATTGAACGGATGGCACAGATGAATCCTACACATAGCTCACGCATGGCTCCGGCCATGAGCGCTGCCACTGGCGGCATCGGCGACAAGATCCGCGGCGCCATGGCTGTCGGCAAAACCCGTTGGGGCATGCTGGCGCTGGTGTTTTTCGCCACCACCCTGAACTACATCGACCGCGCCGCCCTGGGCGTCATGCAGCCAATCCTGGCCAAGGAAATGAGCTGGACGGCGATGGACTACGCCAACATCAACTTCTGGTTCCAGGTCGGCTACGCCATCGGATTCGTGCTGCAAGGCCGCCTGATCGACCGGGTCGGCGTCAAGCGCGTGTTCTTCTGCGCCGTGCTGCTCTGGAGCCTGGCGACCGGCGCCCACGGCCTGGCCACTTCGGCGGTCGGCTTCATGGTGTGCCGCTTCATCCTCGGCCTGACCGAAGCCGCCAACTACCCGGCCTGCGTGAAGACCACGCGCCTGTGGTTCCCGGCCGGCGAGCGCGCGGTGGCCACCGGTATTTTCAACGCCGGGACCAACGTCGGCGCCATGTTCACACCGATGTTGCTGCCACTGATTCTCCACGTGTGGGGCTGGCAGGCGGCGTTCCTGTGCATGTCGGCACTGGGCGGGATCTGGCTGGTATTCTGGGGCCTGAAGTACTTCAACCCGGAAGATCACCCACGCGTCAAACAGTCGGAACTGGACTACATCCAGAACGAAGTGGAACCGGAACAAGTCCGCGTACCCTTCTCGAAAATCCTGCGCATGCGCGGCACCTGGGCCTTCGCCCTTGCCTACTCGATCACAGCGCCGGTGTTCTGGTTCTACCTGTACTGGCTGCCACCGTTCCTCAACCAGCAATACAACCTGGGCATCAACGTGACCCAGATGGGCATCCCGCTGATCATCATCTACCTCACCGCCGACTTCGGCAGTGTCGGTGGCGGGATCCTCTCCTCGTTCCTGATCGGCCGCGGCGTCAATCCGATCAAGGCGCGCCTGATGTCCATGTTCCTGTTCGCCTGCTGCATCATCGGCGTGATCATGGCGGCCGGCTCCAGCAACCTGTGGGTCGCAGTGGCCGCCATTTCCCTGGCCATCGGTGCGCACCAGGCCTGGACCGCGAACATCTGGAGCCTGGTGATGGACTACACGCCCAAGCACATGATGAGTACGGTGTTCGGTTTCGGCGGCATGTGTGCGGCGATTGGCGGGATGTTCATGACCCAGCTGGTCGGCCACATCCTGACTGTCACCAACAACAACTACACCGTGCTGTTCACCCTGATCCCGGCGATGTACTTCATCGCGCTGATCTGGATGTACTTCATGGCCCCGCGCAAGATTCCGAAAGTAGAAGGCTGATGTTCCCTCGGCGCAGGCCCGGTTTCGGGCCTGCGCTTTTTTTTGCCTGTTGTTCAGGAGCGATCAGCGACGGCTTTGCTGCCAGGCCGCCGCCAGGCCACTGCAGCAGATCACGGCGATCCCGACGACGGTGGTCAGAGTCGGCGTGTGGGAAAACAGCAGCCAGCCCAGCAGGCCGGCAAACACGATCTGACAATAGCTGAAAGGCGCCAGCAAGGCTGGCGCCGCATGGCGGAAGGCCTGGGTCAGGAACAGGTGCGCCGTCATCCCGCAGGCACCCAGCGCCAGCATCATCGCGCCGTGCAGCAAGGTCGGTACCTGCCAGAAGAACGGCACCAGCGCACTCATGACCAGGGTGTTGCACAGCCCGGCAAAGAAGTTGCTGGTGGTCGGGCTGTCGATCTCACTGAGCTTGCGGGTCAGCAATTGGTAGAAGCAGAAAAACAATGCCGAGCACAACGGCAACAACACCGCCAGGGTGAACAGATCCCCACCGGGGTGCACGATGATCAGCACCCCTATAAACCCGCAGATCACCGCCAGCCATTGGCCACGGGTGACCTTCTCCCCAAGCAACGGCACCGACAGCGCGGTCACCAGCACCGGTGCCAGGAAGTTAACCGACGTTGCCTCGGCCAGCGGGATGTACATCAATCCCGTGGTGAAAAACAGGCTGGTGCCCAGCAGGCACAAGGCCCGAATCAGTTGCAGCAACGGCCGCTTGGTCCGCAGCACGCGCAGCCCGGATTGCGGCAGGAATATCCCGGCCATCAGCAAGGTGTGCACCACATAACGCGCCCAGACCACCATGACAATCGGATAGAACCCGGAAAGGTACTTCGACAGGGCGTCATGGCTGGAAAACAGGAAGGTTGCGACAACGATCAGCAGGATCCCTTTGAAGGGCTGATTGACGCCGGAAAGCGGGGTGCTGACGGTCATTGGGGTTCCTTGTTCAAATCAAAAGCGTCGCGGGACCTATGTCAGCCGCGCCAGCAATTCACGGGTTTTGCTCAATGCCATCTGCGCCCGATCCAGCCCGCTCACGCCCTGCTCCAGCAGTTGCACGGTGGGAATCTCCAGGCTCAATGGAATGTTAGCCGGCAAACACCGCAACAGCCCCGGCAAATCACAATCGCCATCGCCGGGAAAACGCCGTTCATTACGCGCCTGCCGCAAGATCTCTGCCATGACGGCCGGCCTGGGCCCCGCCACGTCGCACAACTGCGCATACCGTAACCGCGAGGGGGCAACCCTGGCCAGATCTTCCAGCCGCGACCCGGAGCGATCGAAGTGAAAGGCGTCGACCAGCACCGCCGCATTTTCACGCCCCGCCCTTTCGACGATGCGCACGGCTTGCTGCAGATCGCGCGCGTCGGTCCAGGGCATGAACTCCAGGTGCGGGTGCAGCCCGTAAGGCGCCGCCAGATCACACAGCCTGGCGAAATTCTCGGTCATTCGCTGCTCGTCAGGATCGTTGCCGGCCACCAGCAATTCAGTGGCACCGAATTCGGCGCCCACCGCCAGCACTTGCTCGAAATCGGCCACCAGGGTGTCCGGTTTCAGCCGCAGGATTTCCACATCCAGGACACGAATGCCGGTGTCGCGCAGACGCGCCAGGGTCTGGCGCCGCAGATCGCCATCCGCCACCAGCGCGAAATGGTGTTCCTGCGGCGTCGCCGGCACCAGGCGCAAGCCAACATGGCTGTAACCGGCCCGCGCCGCGACCTCGACCATGTCCGGTGGTGACAACTCCAGCACGGTAAGACTGGCCAGGGAAAAGATTCGTTCACTCATGCTCAATCCTCGATCAGGGCCGGTGCGCAGGCGCGCCCGGTTTCAGCGGCCTGGCGAATCGCCTCGACCAGCGCCAGGGTGCGGGCTGCGTCAGCGGCGCTGACCAGCGGCTCGACCTGCCCACGCGCCACGCGCACGAAGTGCTGCAACTGCAAGCGCAGCGCGGGTTCAACACTGAAAGGCTCGTTCGTCGACGCCAGGGGTTGATGCCAGCCACCGTCGGCTTGCGTGTAGTGCCAGTGCTTGAGCTGCGGGATACTGAGCGCCCCGGCGGTTCCCGCCAGCAAATAGCACGGCTGGTCGGCCTGGCGTGGATACACCGGGTTCTCTCCGGAGCCCAACTCCCAACTCCAGGGCGCTGCCACCGCATCGGACCCGGTCAGGCTGCCCAGCGCACCGTTGTCGAATTGCAGCAGCACGGCCCCGCAATCCTCGTTGGCAAACCCGCGCACGGCGTTGCTGGTGATGGCCTGCACCTGGCGCACTTCACCGCACAAATGCCGGAGTAGATCGAGGTCGTGGATCAGGTTGGTCAACAACATGCCCGCACCGGGCTCACGGCGCCAGGCCGTTTCGAAATAACTGTCGGGTTTGCGCAATTGCCAGAGTGCGGTGACGGTGCTCAACCGGCCCAACGCGCCGCTGTGGACAAGTTCATGGGCGCGGACGATCAACGGGTTGTGGCGTCGATGATGGCCGACCAGCACGGGAACGCCGCTCGACTTCGAGGCAGCCACCAACTCCCGGGCCTCATCCAGGTGCACACCCACCGGCTTTTCCAGCAACACTGGTACCCCGGCAGCCAGGCAATCGAGCGCGGTGCTGACGTGCAGCGTATTCGGGTTGGCGATAATGACCGCCTCCGGCTTTGCCTGCTCCAGCATCTGACGATGATCGGCGAAATACCCTACTCCCCATTCTCTCGCGAGGCCCGGCGCTTGCGGGCCGGGGTCGGCCACTGCACACAAGGTCGCTTCAGTCAGGATTTTCAACTGCTGGTAATGCTGCTGGCCCATGTTGCCAGTGCCGATCAGGGCTATACGCAATGGTGAACTCAAGGTGCGGTCCTCTTGTGTTATTGTTGGAATCAACAATTTAGAACCTGGTTCCAGATTCTTACACAAGCACGCATTGAAAGTGTTCGAACAGCGCACAGCTTTGGCAAGCTCAACGCCAGCCAAAATGTGGGAGCGGGCTTGCTCGCGAAGAGGGTGTATCAATCAACATTTCCGTTGCATGACACACCGCATTCGCGAGCAAGCCCGCTCCCACAGGGGATTGTACAGGCCTCAGGGAAATAGCTCTGACGCCAGACTCGCCGCCGACAACTCATCGGTAAACGCCAACAACAACGGCGCCAGTTCATGCAGCCGCGCCCCCGGTAGCCGCGCACTCGGCCCGGCGATGCTGAGCACGCCGATCACCCGTCCATCACCGGGATGTCGCACCACCGCGGCAATCGCCGAGGTACCCACCGCCGAACTTTCCTCGACACACGCATAGCCCTGCTCCCGTGCCAGGCGCAACCGTTCAAGCAATTCAATGTTGGACCTGGGGGCATTCGGGCCCAGCTCCAATGGCCGGTCCGCCGCCTGGCGCTCCACCAGCGACAAGGCTTCGGCATCGCTCATGCAAGCCAGCCAGGCATGACCGGAGGCGGTGTAGAACAGCGGCGCATCCCGCCCCATGTCCGGGTCGTAACGCAGACCGGAACGAGCCCCCTGCGACTTGGCGATCCAGGTCTGGCGCTCGCCTTCGATGACCCCCAGGCGCACCAGTTCGCCGGTTTCCTGAGCCAGCCGGTCGAGCACCGGCTGCACGATATCCGCACCGCTGCTCGACAGATAACGGAAGCCCATCGCCACCAGCCGGGTCGACAGGTGATAACGCAAGTTCTCCGGATTCTGGCGCACATAGCCGAGCCGGATCAGCTCAGCCAGCAAGCGATGGGTGGCACTCTTGGGGATGTCCAATTGCTCTGCCAGCACCTGCATCGGCAGGCCGCGAGGGTCGCTGGTGAGGCTTTCAAGCACACTGAAAACACGTTCGATCTGACTGCCGGCCATGGGGGTATCCACGCAAAATTTGCTCGATTCTAGAAGACAACCAGAGGAATGCGAAATCTGGAACTGACTGTCCGATAACCGCCCGCTTTACTCAGCATCGACTTGCCGGCTCTCTGCAGCCCTCATATATTTTCTGGAACCAGATTCCACAATAATAAACAGCGGAGTTCAATCAATGCCTGCCCAACCCCTTCCCGACATCGATTGCGATGTGCTGATCGTCGGCTCCGGTGCGGCCGGACTGGCAACGGCCGTGACGGCGGCATGGCATGGCCTGAAGGTGATAGTGGTGGAAAAAGACCCGGTATTGGGCGGTGCCACCGCCTGGTCCGGCGGCTGGGCCTGGGTACCGTGCAACCCCCTGGCCCGACGAGCCGGTATCGTCGAGGACGTTGAACTGCCGCGCACTTACTTGAAACACGAACTGGGCGATCAGTATGACCCGGCAATGATCGATGCCTTCCTCGAGGCCGCTCCGCGCATGGTGGCGTTCTTCGAACAACACACCTCGCTGCAATTCGCCGACGGCAATGCGATCGCCGACATTCATGGCGACACGCCCGGCGCCGGCACCGGTGGGCGTTCGGTGATCGCCGCGCCCTATGACGCGCGCAACGTCGGCAAGCTGCTCAAGCGCCTGCGCAAAACCATGCGCGAAACAGCCTTCATGGGCATGCCGATCATGGCGGGGGCCGACCTCACCGCGTTTCTCAACCTGACCCGCTCGTTGTCGGCGGCCTGGCACGTTACCCGGCGTTTCACTCGCCATCTGTTCGACCTCGCCGTGCATGGCCGGGCGATGCAGCTGGTCAACGGCGTGGCGCTGGTGGCGCGCCTGGCGAAATCCGCCGATGATCTTGGCGTGTTGCTGTGGGAGTCGGCACCGGTCACCGAGTTGCTGCACGAGAACAATCAGGTAAAGGGCGCGGTCGTTCGCACCGGCAAAGGTTCGATCCGCATCAAGGCACGCAGGGCGGTGGTGCTCGCGGCCGGCGGTTTCGCCAATGACATCGAACGGCGTAAGGCCCTGTTCCCCCGCACACCGACCGGACACGAACACCTGGCACTGCCGCCCCTCGGCGTGTCCGGCGATGGCCTGCGACTGGGCGAGAGCGTCGGCGCCCGGGTCGACACCAACCAGGCATCGCCTGTGGCCTGGGCACCGGTGTCACGCGTGCCCTATCGCGATGGCAGCAGCGGCCACTTCCCGCACATCATCGAACGCGGCAAGCCGGGGATCATCGGCGTGCTGAGCAATGGCCAGCGCTTCGTCAACGAAGCCAACGGCTATTACGACTATGTGACGGCCATGGTCGCCAGCGCCCCGCCCGGCGAAGAAGTGGCGTCCTGGCTGATCTGCAGCCATGGCTTCCAGCGACGTTATGGCCTGGGTATTTCCCGGCCGTTTCCGGTACCGCTGTCGTCCTTTATCCGCAGCGGTTATCTGAAAACCGGCAACACCCTGGAAGAATTGGCCCAAGCCTGCGGCATCGACCCGATCGGCTTGTGCACCACCGTGTCGGACTACAACCGGCACGCCCAAAACGGCCAGGACCCACAGTTCGGCCGCGGATCAACGCCCTACAACCGCAAACAGGGGGATGCGCGCCAACAGCCCAACCCCTGCGTCGCACCCATCGAACAAGGTCCGTTCTATGCCGTGAAAGTCGAACCGGGCTGTTTCGGCACCTTTGCCGGACTCAAGGTCAATCAACACGCCCAGGTCCTCGACGACTCGGGGCAGGCCATCAGCGGCCTGTATGCGGCGGGAGCCGACATGGCCAGCATCATGGGCGGCCACTACCCCGCCGGCGGCATCAACCTGGGGCCGGCGCTGACATTCGGCTACATCGCCGCACGCCATATCGCCGGCATCAGCGCTTATGAAAAGGAGATCGACCATGCAACACATCGTTAACGCACAGGGCTTGAACATGCCCAAGCTCGGCCTCGGCACCTGGCCAATGCTCGGTGAAGAATGCACCCGGGCCGTGGAACAGGCCCTGGCACTGGGTTATCGCCACGTCGATACCGCTGCGGCCTACAACAATGAGGACGCTGTCGGTCAGGCACTGTTGAATAGCCCCACACCCCGTGAACAGATCCACGTCACCAGCAAAGTCTGGTGGGACCAGCTGCAACCCGATGCCATGCGCCATTCCATGGACCGCAGCCTCAAGGCTCTGCACAGCGATTACATTGACCTCTTCATGATCCACTGGCCCGGCACCGATTGGGACTTGCCGCGCACGATCGAAACCCTGGTGTCCTTCAAGGAACAGGGGTTGGCGCGCAACATCGGCGTGGCGAATTTCCCGCTGCCCCTGCTGCGCAAAGTGGTCGAGGAACTGGGCGCACCGCTGTCAGCCATTCAGGTGGAATACCACGTGCTGCTCGGACAAAACGCACTGCTGGACTACGCCCGTCAAAATGACCTGGCACTGACAGCTTATTCGCCGCTGGCACGCAACAAGGTCTCGGATGTTCCGGCTATCCAGCAAATTGCTGCCAGACACGGAGTACTGCCGACCCAGGTCGCACTCAAGTGGCTGCTGGATCAACCGAACGTGGCCGCCATCCCCAAGGCCAGCAGCAAGGCCAACCAAATAGCCAACCTGGAAGCGTTCGCAGTCAATCTGGATGATCAGGATCGTGCGCTGATTGCCGGCTTGTCCAAGCGTGAGAGGCAAGTCAGTCCGGACTTTGCGCCCGTGTGGGACGCGTTCGATCGATAACCGCGAAAAGGCCACTTTTGATGTGCGACACCCGTCGCAATGACTGTGGCTTACCAAACCTTACACATTTCACCCACACGCCTTGGCCAGTGCGGTTATTCATAGACCCGGCGCTACACGCCCCACCCATCTATGAGAGACCGCCAACATGCTATGGAACAAGGCAAGACGCAGCAAAAACGTGAACGACACTCGCCAGGGCAAGGATGCCCGCACACTTACAGGGACAACACTGGCTGCCGGACTGGCCGCCGTCGCCCTGGCCGGCGCAGGACTCTATTCGACACTGGACACGCCAGCGGACGTCATTGCGCCCGCGCCCTCGTACACCCTGAACCACCCCCTCCCTCAACCATCGGTCGAGCCTGAAGAAGATCTGCAGCTGATGTTTGTCCAGTCGGTGCTGGGCGATACCGAAGACACCTGGCAACAACTGTTTGCGCAAGTGGGCCGAGACTACCCGCTACCCACCTTGACGCTGTTCGAAAACGGCGTGGTCTCCGGCTGTGGTTTCGCCAGCTCCAGCAGTGGCCCGTTCTATTGCCCGAGCAATCAACAGGTGTATCTCGACCTCGGCTTTTTCAACAAACTGGAGCAGCAGTTTGCAGTGGTCGGTGACTTCGCGCGGGCTTATATCATCGCCCACGAAATCGGGCATCACGTGCAGCTTGAACTGGGACTGTCCGAACCTTTCGAAAAAGCCTTGCTCGAACAACAACCGGTCAGCGGCGATGGCGGACTGGAGGTCCGTGCGGAGTTGCAGGCCGATTGCCTGGCCGGAGTCTGGGCGCACCATGCGCAACAGCGCCTGGACTGGATGGAGCCGGGTGATATCGAAGCCGCCCTGCATGCCGCGGCAATGTTCGGTGACGACCAACTGCAAGCTTCGCGAAATGCCAAGGTTCGACCGGAGACATTCAGCCACGGTACTTCCCGCCAGCGCGTGAACTGGTTCAAGACAGGATTTGCCTCGGGCCTGCCAGAGACCTGTGACACCTTTACTGCCGATGCCCTGTGATCCCGCCCGTCCATGAAACCTCTGATGTCACCGCATGGATAGAACCGCCGTCGCTCCCGGCTGTCTGACGACCGGACTGGCGCCGCGTCTGGTCTGCAGCAACACTCATCCCACGGTTCTTTACCCGCAACATCAGAGGATTCCCACATGCTATGGAAAAAAGGCCGACGCAGCGACAACGTGGTCGATGCCCGTGGCGATGATGTCGGCGGCGGTGGCGGCGGGATGCGTTTTGGTGGCGGCAAGGGCCTGAGCCTGACGGCGATCCTGCTGATCGTCGGCATCGGCTGGATCACCGGCCAGGACCCGCTGCAGATCCTCGGACAATTGACCGGGCAGATGAGTGAACAATCGGCGCCGACCACGTCCCAGACGCGCAAGGCGCCACCGGCCAATGATGAAGGGGCCGAGTTCGTCCGCTCGATCCTCGGTGATACCGAGGATACCTGGCGGCAGATTTTCCAGCAGGCGGACCGGCAGTACAAGGATCCGACCCTGGTGCTGTTCAGCAACCGGGTCAATTCGGCCTGCGGGCTGGCAACCTCGGCGACCGGCCCCTTCTATTGCCCCGCAGACCAGAAGGTCTATCTGGACATGGGCTTCTTCCAGGAGATGTCCCAACGCTTTGCGGCCGCGGGCGATTTCGCCCAGGCCTACGTGATCGCTCACGAAGTCGGACACCATGTTCAAACCTTGCTCGGCGTTTCGGCGAAGATGCAGGTCGCCCGCCAGCAAGGCCGGCAGATGGAAGGCGATGGCGGCTTGCTGGTGCGCCAGGAGCTGCAAGCGGACTGCCTGGCCGGGGTCTGGGCCAACAACGCGCAGAAGCGCCTGAACTGGCTGGAGCCGGGCGACATTGAAGAAGCATTGAACGCGGCGAACGCCATTGGCGACGATCGCTTGCAGCAACAGGGTCAGGGCCGCGTGGTGCCGGACTCGTTTACCCATGGTACGTCAGCGCAACGGGTGCGCTGGTTCAAAACCGGATTCGCCCAGGGCCAGGTTGGCCAGTGCGATACCTTTGCGGCGAAAAATCTGTAGATGAAGAAGTGGTGGTTAGTCGTACTGTTCACATGCGCAACGTCCCAGGCCGCCGAGCACGCGGTCAAGGAACTCAGCCCCGGGCGCCTGCTGTTGAAATCCGGTGAAATCGCGGTGGGCATCAGCCGTGCCCCGGCAAAAATCGAGCGGGTATTGATCATCGTCCATGGTCGCTTGCGCAATGCGCAAACCTATCTGCAGAGTGGCACGCACGCGGCCGAACTGGCCGGGCAAAGCGCTACGACCCTGGTGATCGCCCCGCAGTTTCTCAATGAAACCGACGTTGCGCAGCATCCAGTGGCGGACACCGTCCTGCGCTGGCAGGGCAATGAGTGGATGGCTGGCGGTGAATCCACCGCACCCTTTCGCCTGAGTTCCTACGACGCGCTGGACGAAATCATCGCTCGCCTGGGTGATCGTCAGCAGTTTCCGGATTTGAAGCACATCGTCATTGCCGGTCACTCGGGAGGCGCTCAGGTGGTTCAGCGCTACGCCCTGCTGGGTCACGACAAGTCGGCCCTGGAAGCCGCCGGTGTGCAGCTGCGCTATGTCGTCGCCAACCCCTCTTCCTACACCTATTTCGATGAGCGTCGGCCAGTGGCCTTCAATCATGCAGGCTGTCCGCAATTCAACCGCTGGAAGTACGGGCTGACAGATATGCCTGCCTACGCAGAAGGACAAACTGCCGCCCTGCTGCAGGAAAAGTACCTCAAGCGCAACATCGTTTATCTGCTGGGGCAGCAGGACGTCGATCCCAATCATCCAGCCTTGGACAAAAGCTGTGAGGCAAAGGCCCAGGGTCCGAATCGATTGGCCCGCGGGCGCTACTACTTCAATTATCTGAAGCGCCTGCAACCCCAGGGGTTGCAGCAGCAACTGATTGAAGTGCCCGGGGTCGGGCATAACGGGGACGGAATGTTTACATCACCGCAAGGACAACAGGCGTTGTTCCCGTAACCGAAATTCCCCTGTAGGGCTGCCGCAGGCTGCGATCTTTTGCTCTCAACAAATCAAGCCAAGAGCATCTGCCGCAAGGCGACACAATCCGCCGCATGCCAATCGGTCAGCTCAGGCCACGGATTATCCGGCAGGTTGACCAACACCGTCCGCGCTCCTGCCGCGCGACCGCAATCAAGGTCAAACCGGTAATCACCGACCATCACCATCTCGCTGGCCGACACCTTCCAGGCTTGGGCCAGCTTCAGCAATCCACCAGGATGGGGCTTGGGTGGCGCTTCATCGCGGCCCAGCACATCCTCCACGGCGAAGCAGTCAGCCAGGCCGATAGCCTCCAGCGTGACATGCGCGAGTTCGCGAGCATTGCGCGTGAGGATCCCCAGGCGATACCCGCGGCCAGCCAATTCACGCACCAGCTCCACCGCCCCCGGTGCCGGTTTCGAGCCCAGCGCCAGATCGCGTTCGTGCTCGAGCAGCCAGGCGTGTTTGGCGCTGGCTTCTTCGGCGGGCAGTGCCGCCAGATGCGTGAGGATGTCGTCTTCAGGCGGGATCGCCAACGCTACGCGAATCGCCGCAAAATCATGCACCGCCACCGTCAGGGTGCCGTCCATGTCGAACACCCAATGGCGCACCTCGGCCAGGCTCATGCCCAATCCTTGCGATGGCGAATCAGGCCTTCCTGAGTGACCGAAGCCACCAGTTGCCCGGCGCGGTTGAACACGCTGCCACGGGTGAAACCGCGGGAATTGCCGGCCCACGGGCTGTCCATCGCATACAGCAACCAGTCATCGGCGCGCAGGTCGGCGTGGAACCACAGCGCGTGATCGAGGCTGGCAACCTGCATGTCCTTGTGCCAGACCGATTTGCCGTGGGGCAGCATCGAGGTGGTCAGTAGACCGAAGTCCGAAGCGTAGGCCAGCAGATACTTGTGCAAGGCCGGGGAGTCGGCCATGGCGCCGTCGGCGCGAAACCAGACGTATTTGACCGGATCGCTGGCTTTCGGGTTGTAGGGATCTTCCTCGGTGACGGGCCGGAATTCGATCGGTTTCGGGCACAGCAATTTTTCACGCATGTGCTCGGGAATCAGGTGAGCGCGCTGCTGGGTCAGTTCCAGTTCCGATGGCAGGTTTTCCGGCCCGACCACTTGCGGCATTTCGGTCTGGTGCTGGAACCCTTCTTCGTCGTACTGGAACGAGGCGCTGCAAGTGAAGATCGGCTGGCCCTTCTGGATCGCCGTCACCCGCCGCGTGCTGAAACTGCCACCGTCGCGCACCCGGTCAACGGAATACACCACCGGCAACTTGGCATCGCCCGGACGCAGGAAATAGCCATGCATCGAATGCACATGACGCGCCTCTTCAACGGTCTGGCTGGCCGCCGACAGCGACTGACCGAGCACCTGGCCGCCGAACAGCTGACGAAAGCCCAGGTCCTGGCTGCGGCCACGGAACAGGTTTTCTTCGATCGGTTCCAGGCTCAGCAGGTCGACCAGATCATCCAACACTTGGCTCATTCAGACTCTCCTCACACAACGCAATGCCGCGCAGTCCTGGCTGCGTCGGTCGATTCAATTTCTGGCCGGTGCCAACATGGGGGCCATTGTAAACGTCCGTGGCAGGTTATCCATGCAAGGTTTGCAGCCATTGTTCACGGCTGATTCGGTACAGCACGTGGCGACGCAGGGGATGATCGAGGGCCAGCCTGGGATGATCGAAGTCATCGGCCGGATCGTGATGCATGCCGATCGCCTGCATGACTTTCTGCGACGGCAGGTTGCTGACCGCGGTAAAGGACACGACTTCGTTCAACACCAGGCGATCAAAGCCGCAGCGCAGAGCGGTCCATGCCGCTTCGCTGGCATACCCCAGGCCCCAGTGCTCGCGCGCCAGGCGCCAACCGATTTCAATGGCGGGAGTGAAAGGCGCGTCGAAACCGACCACGCCCAGACCGGTAAAACCGATGAACTGACCGGTGTCCTTGCGCTCCAGCGCCCAGAGGCCAAAGCCATGCTCGACAAAGTGCTCGCGAACCCTGTCAATCATCGATGCACTTTCAGATCGGCTCAAGGGCGCCGGAAAATAACGCATGACCTGTGGATCGGCGCACATCGCGGCAAATTCCGCCAAGTCGCCATCATGCCACTGCCGCAACAGCAATCGCGCGCTCGCCAGTTCCAGTATCGGCTCCATCGTCCCCCTCCCCCAATTCCATGCTGCCAGTCTACAACGCTGGTAGGATCCTTCACTCATTCCGAAACGAAATCATCATGCCGCTGCCGCTGATCTACCACGAAGACTACAGTCCCGAGTTCCCGGCGGATCACCGCTTCCCCATGGACAAGTTTCGTCTGCTGCGCGATCACCTGGTGGACAGCGGCCTGACTCGCGACGCCGACCTGCTGCGCCCACAGTTGTGCCCGCCGCAGATTCTCGCCCTCGCCCATGACCCTTCGTATATCGAGCGCTACATGAGCGGCGATTTGTCCCGTGAAGACCAGCGACGCCTCGGCCTGCCCTGGAGCGAAGCCCTGGCCCGGCGTACGGTGCGGGCAGTCGGCGGTTCGCTGCTGGCGGCAGAGCAGGCGCTGGAGCATGGCCTGGCCTGCCACCTGGCAGGCGGCACGCACCATGCGCATTACGATTTCCCCGCCGGTTTCTGCATCTTCAACGACCTGGCGGTGATCAGCCGTTTCCTGCTGGAGAGTGGTCGGGTGAATCGGGTGCTGATCTTCGACTGCGATGTGCATCAGGGCGACGGGACTGCGCGGATTCTGCACAACACGCCGGAAGCCGTGACCGTTTCCCTGCACTGCGAGAAGAACTTTCCTGCACGCAAAGCCGAAAGTGACTGGGACATCCCGCTCCCCAACGGCATGGGCGATGCCGATTACCTGAAGGTGGTGGACGATGCGCTCAACTACCTCTTGCCCCTCTATCAGCCGGACCTGGTGCTGTACGACGCCGGTGTCGATGTGCACAAGGACGACGCGCTCGGTTACCTGAAGCTGACAGACGAAGGCGTCGCCGCCCGCGATGAAGCCGTCATGCGCCATTGCCTGGGTCGGGACATTCCCGTTGTCGGCGTGATTGGCGGCGGCTACAGCAAGGACCGCCGGGCCCTCGCCCGCCGTCACGGCATCCTCCATCACAGCGCCCAACGGGTCTGGCAGTCATCAGGCTGTCACTGAGTTGTGGATGCTTTACCCACAATGCCTGTGGAACTGCCTGTGGATAACCTGAGTGAAAGGGACTGCAGCCCATGCCACCTGCAGGCTACAGAGAAGTGATTATTTTTTAACCAGCCACTGAATAGACCTCTGAACCCTGTAGGAGCGAGCTTGCTCGCGATGGACTCAAGGGCACCGCATAAATTCAGGATGAGCGCGTCATCGTTAACGTCCATCGCGAGCAAGCTCGCTCCTACAAGGGATGGGGGCTGCTAGAATGCCCGCCCTCTTCCGCAGAACCGCAGCGCACGCCATGACCCAGCACTCCGCCTCCTCCCCTTCATCTGTCGCCATCATCGGCGGCGGCCCCGCCGGTCTGATGGCGGCTGAAGTCTTGAGCAAGGCCGGGATCAAGGTCGACCTGTACGACGGCATGCCTTCCGTGGGGCGAAAATTCCTCCTGGCCGGCGTAGGCGGCATGAACATCACCCACTCCGAGGCCTACCCGGCGTTCCTTTCGCGTTACGCCGAACGGGCACCGCAGATTGCGCCGCTGTTGCGCGCCTTCGGTGCCGATGCGTTATGCCAGTGGATACATGACCTGGGCATCGACACCTTTGTCGGCAGTTCCGGGCGGGTCTTTCCCACCGACATGAAGGCCGCGCCCCTGCTGCGCGCCTGGCTCAAGCGCCTGCGCGACAGTGGCGTGGTTATCCACACCCGTCATCGATGGCTCGGCTGGAATGCCGATGGCAGCCTGAAAGTGTCGAGCCCCGAAGGTGAAAAAACCTTAACGCCTGATGCAACGTTGCTGGCCCTCGGCGGCGGCAGTTGGTCACGCCTGGGTTCGGACGGCGCGTGGATGCTGCCACTGGAGCAAAAGGGTGTAGGACTCGCGCCGCTGCAACCGAGTAATTGCGGTTTCGAGGTGCAGGCCTGGAGCGATTTGATGATCAGCAAATTCGCCGGCGCACCGCTGAAAAACATCGCCATCGGCCTCAACGACGACGTGCCGAGGCTCGGTGAATGTGTGATTACCGCCATGGGGATTGAAGGCAGCTTGATCTACGCCTTGTCGGCACCGATCCGTGAAGCCATCAACCAGTACGGTTCGGCGACCGTTCATCTCGATCTTCTGCCCGGACGACCTGTGGATAAAATCCAGGCTGCCTTGAGCAAGCCACGGGGATCACGCTCGATGGCCAAGCATCTGCATAGCCAGTTGGGTATCGATGGGGTGAAAGCGGCACTGTTGCGAGAGCTGACATCTGCCGACACCTTTACCGACATGGCATTGCTGGCCAAGGCGATCAAGGCGTTGCCGATGACACTGGTGAAGACCCGACCGCTGGATGAGGCCATCAGCAGTGCCGGCGGTGTGTTGTTCGAGGCGATGGATGAGCGGTTGATGCTCAAGCAAATGCCTGGGGTGTTTTGCGCTGGGGAAATGCTCGATTGGGAAGCGCCAACGGGTGGCTATCTGCTGACCGCGTGTTTCGCCAGTGGGCGTGCAGCGGGGTTGGGGATGGTGGAGTGGTTGCAGCGCAAGGGCTGAAGACCGCGGCGCGCCCTTCGCGAGCAAGCCCGCTCCCACAGGGAATTTGTGAACAACACAGATCCAGTGTGGGAGCGGGCTTGCTCGCGAAGGCGGCTTAACAGACGCCGCAATTAATCAAGGTTTGCGCTTACGCGGCCCAGTGTTGAACACCGGCACTTTGCGCACAGGCTTTATCGAAGGCTCCGCCGGCGCAACCTCTCCGCTGTCCACCCACTTGCCCAGATTGCGTTTACCACCGCCACCACCCGAAGCCTTGGGCTTCTTCGGTTTCTTCGGCTTCTTGACCACCTGGCCGCTGGCATCGGTGTCCGGCACGCGATGCTCAGGCTCGAAGTCCGGCTCGTTCTGACGCTTGAGCGTCTGGCGGGTCAACATCTCGATGGCCGACAGCAGATTCACTTCATCGGCGCACACCAGGGAAATCGCCTCGCCGGTCGCCCCCGCGCGCCCGGTACGACCGATGCGGTGGATGTAATCCTCGGCCACGATCGGCAAGTCGAAGTTGACCACCAGTGGCAAGTCTTCAATATCCAGGCCCCGGGCCGCGACGTCGGTGGCAACGAGGATCTGCACTTCGCTGAGCTTGAAGCGGTCCAGCGCGCGCTGACGGGTCGCCTGGGGCTTGTCACCGTGAATGCCGTCGGCGTTGATGCCCAGGCCCTGGAGTTTTTCCACCAGCGCGTCCACGCCGTTGCGGGTCTTGGCGAACACCAGCACCTGCTTCCACTTGCCCTTGCGCATCAGGTGCACGAACAGCTCCGGCTTGCGCTTCTTGTCCACCGTCACGATCCACTGCTTGACCGTATTGGCGGCGACGTTGCGCGGGCTGACTTCGATGCTCAGCGGATCATTGAGCATTTGCCCGGCCAGCAGGCGGATGTCGTCAGAGAAGGTGGCGGAGAACAGCAGGGTCTGGCGCTTCTTCGGCAACGCCTTGTAGATATTCGCCAATTCCTCGGAGAAACCCAGGTCGAGCATGCGATCGGCTTCGTCCAGCACCAGGGTTTGCAGCTGATTGAACTTCAGTGCGTTCTGGCGGAACAGGTCGAGCAGACGGCCCGGGGTCGCCACCAGCAGGTCGACGCCGCTACGCAGCTTCATCATTTGCGGGTTGATGCTGACGCCGCCATACACCGCGTAGGTGCGCAGCGGCAGGTTCTCGGCATATTGGCGCACCGCTTCGTGAACCTGCTCGGCCAGCTCCCGGGTCGGCACCAGAATCAGCGCACGCACCGAGTTGGCGGCGACTTTCGGCCCTTCCATCGCCAGCAACTGCAGGAGCGGCAAGGCGAAACCGGCGGTCTTGCCGGTGCCGGTCTGGGCGGCGGCCATCAGGTCGCGACCGGCCAGCACCGCCGGAATGGCTTGTGCCTGAACCGGCGTCGGAGTCTGGTAGCCGAGCGTCTCAAGGGAGCGCAGCAAGGGTTCGATCAGGCCAAGGGTGGCGAAAGTCATGGGAGTACCGTAGGAAAATTCAGCGCGATTGTGCAGAAGGAGTGTGCAATGCCGCGCAGTTTACCCTAATTCACACGGGATTCTGTCGGCACTGCCTTGACCACTGGCCGTTCCGGTGTGCGGCGCCATTGCGGCAGGCCAATCAGCACCACGGCACTGATGATCACCAACATGGCCAGCGCTTCCTCGATGCCGATGGTTTCGCCGACAAACACGATCCCCAGCAACACGGCCACCGCCGGGTTGACGTAGGCATAACTGGTGGCCGCCGCCGGACGCACATGCTTGAGCAGATACATGTAGGCATTGAAGGCAATGATCGAACCGAACACGGTCAGGTACGCCAGCGCCGCCCAGCCCTCGATGGGCGGCATCTGCTCCAGGTGTTCACCGCTTACGGCGCTACCGATCAGCAACACCACGCCGCCCACCAGCATTTCCACGGCGCTGGCCATGGCGCCTTGAGGCAACGGCAAGTGTTTGCTCCACACCGAGCCGAACGCCCAGGTGGCCGCGGCAAAGATCAGCAACGCCGCACCCAGCGGACTCGATTGCAGGTTGGAGCCCAGGTTGAGCATGGCAATGCCGATCATGCCGAGCGCAATCCCGGCCCATTCGAGACGGGTATTACGCGCGCCCCAGAAATATCCACAGAGCAAGGTGAACAGCGGCACCGTCGCCACGGCCAGCGCGGCGACACCGGACGCCACGCCCGTGTGTTCAGCCAGGCTAACCCCGCCGTTACCGCAAGCCAGCAGTAACACACCGATGATCCCGGCGGCTTTCCATTGCGCCCAGGTCGGGGCCGGCGCTCCGCGCCAGCGCAGGAAGGCATACATCAGCGTCCCGGCGATCACGAAGCGAATCCCCGCCAACAGCAACGGCGGCCAGTACTCCACACCGATGCGGATCACCAGGTAGGTCGAGCCCCAAATCACGTACAACGCGAAAAAGGCAGCGATTAACGGCAAGGGAAAACGACGTAGACCAGGCATGGGGGGCAGCTCACAGGCAGGACAAGTGAACAGCTATTTTAGAAAGGCTGACATGGGAAAATAAGTTACAAAACCTGTTTAAAGCATCAGTACACTTTTCAAAACACGGAGTTCAGCGCTATAAACCGTGCTTTCGAAAGTCCGTTATTTTCAGGAGTTCGACCGTGGACAAATATGACCGCATGCTGCTCAGCGCCCTGCTGGAAAATGGTCGCGCGTCATATGCCGACCTGGCGCGCAAGGTCAACCTCTCCGCCCCGGCCGTGGCCGAACGCGTGGCCAAGCTCGAATCCAGCGGCGTGATCACCGGCTACCAGGCGAAAGTCGACATGGCCAAGCTCGGGCTGCCGATCCAGTGCGTGATCGAATTGCGCCTGAACCAGCATGGCAATCAGAAGGCCTACGACGACCTGATCAAGATCCCGCAGCTGACTGAATGCCACCGGGTGACGGGCGACCCGTGCGTGATCATGCAGGCGGCGGTGGCTTCGATGCCGGAGCTGGAGGAGTTGATCAACCGGATTGCCACGTTTGGTTTCAGCAAGACGTCGATTGTGTTGTCGAGTGCCATCGAAAAGCGTGTGCCGTTGGGGCATATCGAAAGGAATGGAACGGCATGATGCGGCGCAATCCCTGTGGGAGCGGGCTTGCTCGCGAAAGCGGTGTGTCATTCAACATTGATCTCTACTGAACTGACGCTTTCGCGAGCAAGCCCGCTCCCACAAGGGATTGGCGGTGCTTTCAGAACCCGCGATAGCGCTTGAGATGCTCACCCACTTTGGCCGCCGGGACCTTCTGCAACTTGCACAGCAGATCATGGGACAGCTCACTCAACCCATGCTTTTGCCGCAACTCCCCGGCCAGGTGCGTCAGCAGGTTGGCCGCCATCTCGGCATCGGCCATGGCCCGGTGAGCCTTGCCGGTGTGGGGCAGGTTGGCGAAGGTGGTGAGGGTGCCGAGTTTGTGGTTCGGTGCCGCAGGCATCAGGCGCCGCGCCAGCAGGAGCGAGCAGGCAAAGTTCTGCAAGCGCGTGCGTTTGATTCGCCCCAGCTCGAAGTCCCAGAACTTCTGGTCGAATGCCGCGTTGTGCGCCAGCAGTGGCGTAGTGCCGACAAACTCGTTGACCTCGTTCATCACCTGCTCCGCCGCAGGCGCGGTGCGCAACATGGCGTTGCTGATACCGGTCAGTTGTTCGATGAAGCCCGGGACGCGGACGCCGGCGTTCATCAGGCTCTGGTAACGCTCGACGATGCGCCCTTGCTCGAGGATCACCACGGCAATTTCCGTGGCCCGGCAGCTGCTGCTCGGAGAGATCCCGGTGGTTTCAAAGTCGATGACTGCTATGCGTTCCAAACCTGTTTCAACTCCGTAAAAATCAATTCTTGAGCAGCAACGCGCCTTCGATCGGCACGTAGCGGCTGGCGGCGCGGATCAGCGAATTGGCCGTGAGGCCCGGCACCCCGTAGGCCACCGCTTGCACCCCGTGTTTGCTGATGATGCGCTCCAGCAGCATGTCGAAATCACCGTCGCCGGAGGCCAGCACCACTTCATCGACATGGTCGGCCGCGTCCATGATGTCGAGGGTGATGCCCACGTCCCAGTCGCCCTTGGCCGATCCGTCGCTGCGCTGGATATAGGGCTTGAGCTTCACGGTGAAACCGAGGTTGCGCAGGATCTGCTGGAACTGCTGCTGCTTGCTGTCGCCACGATCGATCGCGTAGGCGTAGGCCTCGACGATCTCGCCCTGCTTGCTGATGTCAGCCCACAACGCGGCATAGTTGAAGTGGCAACCATAAGCCTGGCGCACGGTGTAGTAGAGGTTCTGGACATCGGCGAACACTGCGATTTTTTTCACCGGACACCTCATTAACGCGCAGGCAGGATCAGGCACCAGGCCCGAAAAGTCGCCCAGTATGCCAGCCAAGAGGTGAGTTTCGCGAATAATCGGCCCGGAGCGCCGCAGCGCCCCGGACGAATGGCGTATCAGACGAAGGAGTCGTCGTCACCGCCGAAGAACGATGAGCTGTCATCGCTATAATCGGCGTCGGCAAAACCGCCCTGGTCGTTGCCGTAGGTATCATTGCCGGCCATGCGCTGGTCATCGCCCCAGCCAGTGTTGCCCTGGTCGTTGACCTGGGCCGGTTCTTCCTTGATGACTTCGACGACTTCCTGCGCTGGCTGGTTGTGGTGGAACAGGCTGCTGATACCTTGTGCCAGCATCACGCCACCCGCCACACCAGCCGCTGTTTTCAGCGCACCGCCGAGAAAGCCGCTGCCCGCCGCTGCTGGGGCCTGTTGCTGGGGTGCATAGCCCTGCTGTGGAGAGGCACCGAAGTTCGGCTGCTGAGGCTGTGCGTTGAACGACGGCCGTGCCGGCTCACGCCAGCCGCCACCACTGGTCGCTGCCGATTGCACGGGCGCAGGCTGCGGATCACGGCTGCCGCCACCAAAGATGCTCGACAAAAAGCCACCGCTGCTCGGCGCCGGAGCGGATGTTTGCGCCTTGGCCTGTTGCAGTTCGGCCTGCAATTGCTGGATTTGCGCCGTCAGTTGTTTGTTCTGTCCGTCGAGGCTCTTGATCGCCGCCTCTTGCACCAGGATCGCCTGGGTCATGAAATAACCTGCCGCCGGTTGGCGCACCAGGTGTTCCTTGATCCGCGCCTCGGCCTGGGCGTCGCGCGGGGCTGAGTCCGTCTCGGCCTGTTGCAGCCGGGAAAACAGTCCATCGATCAGGGTTTGTTCTTCGCTGTTCATGGCGACCTCGTAGATTGCCGGGAAAATCGTTGCCTTCACCCACAAAGGATAAGGTGCCCGACCTTAATGGAGGCTGAAACAAGTTGTTTCAATGACCTTTACCGAACGTTTACGTTTGCGCCCTCCCGCGTTTCATCGGTTAAAGTGGGCCACTGCTTTCAACCAGCGATACCAACTGATGAATCCGTTCGATGTACTGCGTGACTCCTTGTATTTCTTCAAACGCAATCTGCGCCAGATCGTGCAGCTGTGCCTGCCGTTGGTGATCATCGAGGCCCTGTTGCAACAAGTGGTCGACCGCTCCACCGAGCCGGACAGTTTTCCGGGCATCAGTGTGATCGTCGGCTTGCTGGTCTATCCGCTGTACACCGCCGCCCTGATCCTGTTCCTCGACGCCCGCAGCCGTGGCGAATCGCCAAGCAATCGCGAGCTGCTGTCGAGGTCCGCTTATCTGTGGCCGCGTTTCGCCCTGCTGACCGCCCTGAACACCCTGCTGATCCTGCTTGGCCTGTCACTGTACTTCCTGCCGGGCATCTGGCTGATGGTGACCCTGGCCTTCGGCGAGTACCTGCTGGTGCTGCGCGGCCTGGCGCCCTTGCAGGCCATGAAGGAAAGCCTGCGCCTGACCCGCGGCCATTTCATGCGCATCCTGGTGTGCATCCTGTGTGTGATGGGGCCCTTGTGGCTGCTCAAGGGCGCCACATTGGCAGCGTACCCCGAGCCGCAGAACCCGGTGATCTCGCTGCTGATCGACAGCGCCCACAGCTTCCTGCAGCTGTTCACCAGCGTGGTGCTGTTCCGCCTGTTCATGCTGATCAGCGAGGTGCCGGAAAAAATCGATGGGCCACGTTGACCGTGGGCGACCGCCCGTCAGTCGGGTATGCTCGGGGTCAACTTCCGTAACGCGATAAGCCGAGCCATGACCCGACTGCTGCGCTACACCTTGCTGGGATTGTTGATCGTCATCGGCTTGACCGGCGTGGCGGTCTACAGCCTGACCTGGCGCCCCGAGGCCAGGGAATCAGCGCCAGTCAGCTGCACCCAGGCGTCCACCCTCGCACCAACCCTCGCACCAACCCTGGCACCGGGCCAGGCACTGAAGGTCATGACCTGGAACGTCCAGTACCTGGCGGGCAAGCGTTACGTGTTCTGGAATGACCTGGCCGCCGGCACCGACGATTCCCCCACGCCGGAAGACATGGCCTTCAGCCTCGATGAAGTGGCGCGCGTGATTCGTGACGAGCAACCGGACGTCGTGCTGCTGCAGGAACTCGATGACGGCGCCAAGGCCAGCGACTACCAGAACCAGCTCAAACTGTTGCAGGAGCGGCTCGCCGACCTGTACCCCTGCAGTGCCCAGGCCTTCGACTGGAAGGCTGACTTCGTGCCCAACCCGCATATTTTCGGCAGCGTCGGCCGGCAGTTGGCGACCCTGAGCCGCTATCAGATCGAGCACGCCGAGCGCCTGCAATTGCCGATCACTTCGGCCAATCCGATCAGCCGCCAGTTCCAACCGAAAAACGCCTTGCTGGTGACGTACCTGCCCTTGAGCGACGGTGGCCAGCTCGCGGTCCTCAACACCCATCTGGACCGTGCGAGCCAACCTGACGAGACGCTGCAGGCACAGGTCGCGGCCGTGGCCAAGGTCCTCGACAAGTTCGAAAGCCGCGGCACGCCCTGGCTGATCGGTGGCGACTTCAACCTGCTGCCGCTGGGGCAATACCAGCGCCTGCCCAACGAACAGCGCACCCCCTACTCCGCCGACAGCGCCCTGCATCTGTTGTGGGACAAGTACCCGATGATCCCCACCAATAACGAGTCCGGCGGGATCGACCGCGCGCGCTGGCTGACCCATTACCCGAACGATGCCGGGTTGAACGGCCCGGACCGGACCGTCGACTATCTGTTCTACAGCCCGCGGATCAAACGGGTTGAGGCGATGGTCCGGCAGGACGATACCTTGCGCATCTCCGATCACCTGCCGGTGATTGCGCGGTTCCTGCTGCCCGCCGCGCCGTAGCTTGTCGCGTCATTGCTTGCGCGGCTTGATCCGTGCCGTGGCTTCGGCCACCAGCGGGTCGTCCGGCCAGTAATGTTTCGGGTAGCGTCCCTTCAAGTCTTTTTTCACCTCGGCGTAGGTGCTGCGCCAGAAGTTCGCGAGGTCCTGGGTCACCTGCACCGGCCGCCGCGCCGGGGACAGCAAATGCAGCTTGACCACTTGCCGGCCACCGGCGATGCGCGGGGTTTCGGCCAGGCCGAACAGTTCCTGCAGGCGCACCGCCAGGATCGGCGGCTGTTCGCTGTAGTCCAGACGAATCGATGAACCCGATGGCACGCTCAAGTGGTGGGGCGCCAGCTCGTCCAGCCGTTGCGGCATTGGCCATGGCAACAGGTTATGAACGATGCTCGAGAGGTCGAGATTGGCGAAATGACTGAGCCGCGAGACTTTGCCCAGATACGGCATCAGCCAGTGCTCAAGGTTGTTCAGCAGCGCAGCGTCGCTGACATCCGGCCATTCGCTTTCACCCTTGCCGCCCAGGTCCAGCTGGCGCAACAACGCCACCCGTGCCTGCCACTGGCGCAACTCCGGGGTCCACGGCAACAGCTCCAGGCCTTTGCGCCGCACCAGATTCACCAATGCCTGGCTGCGGGCGCTTTCATCGAGGCCGGTGAGCGGTTCGCGGCTGAGAATGAGCTCACCGACCTTGCGTTGGCGCTCGGCCCGCAGCACGCCTTCGCGCTCATCCCAGTCCAGTTGATCGACGCAACGCACCTGTTCGGCCAGTACCGAGTCGAACAACGCCGGATCGAAATCCGCCGCCAGATAGATCCGCTCTTCACGTTGGCCCTGGCGGCTGCCGAGGTCGGCGATCACCAGCCACGGCTGCTTCATCAGGCTGTCGGCTTCGGCAAACAGCGCCGCACGACCGTTGGCCAGGCGATACTCGGCACCGCCGGCACGGCGTTGCTGGGCGACGCGGTCGGGATAGGCCAAGGCCAGTAACGCCCCGAGCCAGCGCGGATGGTCGAGGTCGCTGACCGGCTCCGATGCCTTGCCGCGCAGATAACCGCGATACTGCCGCGCCAGTTGCCGGGCGCGTTGTACGCCACCCTGGGTACCCCGGGAGGCGCGCTGTTCGCCGGACAGCAAGGCCAAGCGGCTGTGCAAATCGGCGCCAGCGCCACGCAAGATGTCGCGCTCGCCAAGCAATGCCGCGACATCGCACGCCATGTCGGCCAGGCCGAGCGCCTGTCCTCGCAACAACAAGTGCGCGATGCGCGGATGCGCCGGCAGTTCGGCCATGGCCTGACCGTGACGGGTCAGCGCTTCGCCATCCAACGCGCCCAGACGAACCAGCAAGTCCTGAGCTTGTGCATAAGCGGCGGTCGGCGGCACATCAAGCCAAACCAGCTGCCCCGACGTCACGCCCCAACGCGCCAGCTGCAGCGCCAGCCCGGCGAGATCCGCCGAGAGTATTTCCGCACTGCCATAAGCCGCCAATTGTTCGTGCTGATCCTGGGACCACAAGCGGTAGCACACCCCCGGTTCCAGTCGCCCTGCCCGGCCCGCACGCTGGGTCGCGCTGGCCTTGGAAATACGCTGGGTGTCGAGGCGGGTCATGCCGCTGCCGGGGTCGAAACGCGGGACCCGCGCCAACCCGGCATCGATCACTACGCGTACGCCGTCGATGGTCAGGCTGGTCTCGGCGATGTTGGTGGCCAGCACCACTTTGCGTTGGCCTGGCGGCGCCGGATCGATCGCCGCCCGTTGCGCGGCGAGGTCCAGTTCGCCGTGCAGCGGGCAGAGCAGGACCTGAGGGTTATCGCCCAGCGCATCGGCGAGTTGTTGATGCACGCGACGGATCTCGGCCTGTCCCGGCAGGAACACCAGCACGCTGCCGCTTTCATCGTTCAAGGCTTCGAGGATGGTCTGCACCAGCCGTGGTTCGATGAATTCACCGGCCTGGAACGGCCGGCCCCAGCGCATCGCGACCGGGTACATGCGGCCTTCGCTGCGCAGGATTGGCGCGTCGTCCAGCAACCCGGCCAGCCGCTCGCCTTCCAGGGTGGCCGACATCAAGAGGATTTTGAGCGGCTGATCGTCGCGGAACAGTTCGCGGCCATTGAGGCTCAGGGCCAGCGCCAGATCGGCGTCGAGGCTGCGCTCGTGGAACTCGTCGAAGATCAAAAGGCCCACGCCCTCCAGCGCCGGATCGTCCTGCAGACGCCGGGTGAGAATGCCTTCAGTGACCACTTCGATGCGGGTGTTGGGGCCGACCTTGCTGTCGAGCCGAATGCGATAACCCACGGTTTCGCCGACCTTCTCGCCCAGTTCACTGGCCAGGCGCTCCGCCGCTGCCCGCGCGGCCAGACGGCGCGGTTCAAGCATCAGGATGGTCTGCCCGGCCAGCCATGGCTCGTTGAGCAAGGCCAGGGGCACACGGGTGGTCTTACCGGCGCCGGGCGGTGCTTCGAGCACGGCTTCGTGGCGTGTCGCCAGGGCTTCACGCAGGGCGGGTAAAACTTCATCAATCGGCAAAGAAATCATGCTGGCTCCCAAACAGAGGCGCGAGTATAACGGCGAACTGCCCAGTGTTCGTTGCGGTCCTAATTCATATCGACGACGCTTCGTTTTGAAATTACCCAGGAGATTTCATATGCGTGTTCCCTTTCGCCTGATCGGCGGCGTTCTGGTCGCGACCCTGCTGACCCAACTGACTGCCTGCGGTTCGATCTTCTATCCGGATCGTCGTGGCCAGATCGATGGCAAGATCGACCCGGCCATTGCCGTGCTCGATGCCGTGGGCCTGCTGTTCTACATCATCCCCGGCCTGATCGCGTTTGCCGTGGACTTCGCCACGGGTGCGATCTACTTCGAACCGGGCAAGACGGCCCAGGTCGACCCGGAAAAACTCAAGGACGCCATTGGCGCGGACGGCAAGGTCGATAACCTCAAGTTGCAGTCTATTCTGCAGCGTGAACTGGGCCGCAGCTTGCCGCTGGACGATCCACGCCTGATCCAGTCCAAGGGCAGCGCCCAGCAACTGGCCATGTTCGGCCTGCAACCCGCCGCGTAATCGGGGCACGACAAGGAACATCCGCACCCATGATCTCCAGCGACGAACATGCCCGCCTGCTGCGGCTGGCGACCCGTGCCTCGATGGCGGTGGCCTGCACGCTGATCGTCGCCAAAGCCATCGCCTGGTGGCTGAGCGGGTCGGTGAGCATGCTCGCCGGGTTGACCGACTCGGCACTCGACGGCGTAACCTCGCTGCTCAACTTGCTGGCCGTGCACTACGCCTTGCGCCCGGCCGATGACGACCATCGTTACGGACATGGCAAGGCCGAGTCGCTGGCCGGCATGGCCCAGGCGCTGTTCATTGGCGGCAGTGCGGTGTTGATTGCGCTACAGGCAGTGGACCGGTTCAAGCATCCGGAACCGGTGGGTGCACCGTGGATCAGCATCGGCGTGATCGTGTTTTCGCTGGGCCTGACCCTGGCGCTGCTGATGGTGCAGCATCGGGTGGTCAAGGCCACCGGCTCCAACGCTGTGCGCGCCGACTCCCTGCATTACCGTTCGGACATGCTGCTCAATGGCAGCATCCTGGTGGCGCTGGTGCTCGCCGGGTTTGGCTGGCATCGGGTCGACCCCTGGTTCGGCCTGGGGATTGCCGCGTACATCCTCTGGAGCGCGATCACGATTGCCAGGGAAAGTTTTGCCGTGTTGATGGACGAAGAGCTGCCGCCGGATGTCAGCCAGCACATGCTGGAACTGGCCTGCAGTGTGCCGGGGGTGTTGGGTGCCCATGATTTGCGGACAAGGATTTCCGGCAACCAATGGTTTGTGCAATTGCACCTGGAGTTGCCGGGGGAGCTGACCCTGTCAGTTGCCCACGGCATCAGCGATCAGGCCGCCGATGCAATTCATGCCGCCTACCCGCGGGCCGAAGTGCTGGTGCACGCGGATCCGATAAAGGCAGTTTCAAGCTCCAAGCTTGAAGCTACAAGATGAAGGCTTAGCGCTGACTTGTAGCTTGTTGCTTGAAGCTTGTAGCTTGTAGCTTGTAGCTGCTACTGAACCCGATAACCGCGACTGCTCAGGCATCCGCCCTGGGCCTGGCGGTAGGTCTGCACCACCGTCGGGTCCGGTTGATAAGTATCGACCCGCGGGTCAAAACCACTCTGCTCGACCGCCCAGCGGTAGCAATCGTAGCCATCCTGGTTGACCTGCTCCGGTGACTGGCCGCTGGCCGGATAGGCCTCCACGTCGTAGCCATTGCCACTCGCCAACGGTTGGCCGGGCGGCTCGACCACCACGTAATCCTGAGTGCTTTGCTGATAGGCGTAATAGGACCCCGCCGCCAGGAACAGCAACGATCCACCGATCCAGACTTCACGGGCGTAATCGGGCAGATACTGGATGCGAATCCCGCGCGGCGGCTGCACCACCACATAACGCGGACCTTGCGGGCGATACCAGTAGCCGCCGGAGTAGTAGTAATCCCGGCCCCCATAGGGCACTCGGTAGTCGCGGTCGGGGAAGCGGTCGATCACGTGCCCCGGACGATATTGCGGGCCGGGGCCCCATCCATTGCCGTGGCCACTGGGGCGACCCTGCCAATGGTTACTGTCATTGGACGGTGCGCCTATGTAGCCATTCCAGTGCTGGTTGGGATCGTTGCGCCGCGGCTCGTCCTGATAGTAACCACGCCGCGGCGGCTGAGTCTGTTGTACCGTGTCCGGTCGAGGCTGGATGGGCAGGTCATTGGCCGGCAGTTGCGGCGGTGGTGGCGGCGAGCGCACCCGGCTGTTGTAATCCGGCGCTGGACGGCTTTGCCCTTGGTTATTGTTGTGCGGATTCTGATTCTGGCCGTTGTCCTGATGCCCACCGCCCCCGTGTTGTCCACCCTCGGGGCCGCGGTTCTGCGGCTGATCGGCCAACGATTGCGCGCTGACACTGACACATAACAAACCAACACCGGCCAAACGCCAGATGCGCGATCTCATGCTTTTCCTCAATGCGGGTCAGGGCCTGTACGTAAGACTGGAAATGCACAGGCCGGTTCTGCAACAGGTTATCAGTCGCGCAACTTATTTATTGAGGGCGGGCGGCAAATGGCGCGCAAGAAAAAGGGGAGACCCGTCGGCCTCCCCTTGAGAACTTCGTCCGTGCTCGACGCTTTTGACGTCGGCTCACCTCACGCCGTCTTCTGGACAGTGTGTAGCTCGGGGGCCAGCACATCCCCTGTGGGGGTGGCGACCGCGGCGGGCCTGATTCGGCGGACCGCATTGGACTGTTTGTCCGAGCAGTGATTCTGGTGATAAGAATAGGCCTGGAGCACCGGCAGAGGATTGCGAAGATTGCTGAAATAAACATCACTTGCGCAATTTTTAACCCTGGATAGATAATCTGTCGCAATAGTTATGACAAGGGACCGTTTGATGAGCAAACTCGACCGATACGACCTGAGCATTCTGGCTGAATTGCAGCGTGACGCGCGCATTTCCAACCAGGAACTGGCCGAACGCATCGGCCTGTCGCCTTCACCCTGCTCACGGCGGGTCAAGCAACTGGAGGACGATGGCTACATTACCCGCCAGGTGGCCCTGCTCGACCGCAAAATGCTCGGCCTGAGCCTGACGGCGTACGTACTGATCGGCATGGACCGGCACACGCCGGAGCGCTTCGAAAACTTCGAAGCCGCCATCCGCACCTTGCCGCAGGTACTGGAATGCAGCCTGGTGACCGGGATGGATGCCGATTACCAACTCAAGGTGGTGGTGCCGGACATGGACCATTATCAGAAATTGCTGCTGGGGCACCTGACACGGATTGAGGGGGTGACCAGTGTGCGTTCGAGTTTTGTGCTTAATCAGGTTTTGAACAGCACCGAATTGCCTTTGACTCATCTGCGCAGTTGAGGACGCCTTCGCTGGCAAGCCAGCTCCTACAGGGTTTCATATGCGCTGGAGATTCATTGTAGGAGCTGGCTTGCCAGCGAAGGGGCCAGCACAGGCGACGAATAGCTGCGACACACTGCCGCAGGTCAACTCCCAGCCAATGTCCATTGGCGTATACTCCGCGCGCCCTTTCAGCCTCGCCCGCGCGGAGATGTTCAATGGATCCTGCAGTTTTTGAAGAGTGGATGATGACCGGCCTGGTCAGCATCCTGATCATTTTCATGGGTTTCATCGTCTGGGATCTGGCGAAGAAGTCCAAGGCCGGGCGGTTCGGCTCGTTCATCCTGTTTTTCGTGCTGGGGCTTGGCGTGGCGGCATTCGTCATCAAGAGCGTGGTGATCGGCCTGATCGAAACCGGCACTTTATAAGCGCGCCGGCACCTCTTTCCACTGGCCCTGATCGAGCCCCTCGATCGACCAGTCACCGATCCTGACCCGCACCAGCCGCAACGTCGGCAACCCGACCGCCGCGGTCATGCGGCGCACCTGCCGGTTGCGGCCTTCGCGAATCACCAGCTCCAGCCAATAGGTCGGCACACTTTTACGAAAGCGTACCGGCGGGTTGCGCGGCCACAACTGCGGCTCATCCAGTTGCCGCGCCTCGGCAGGCAGGGTCATGCCATCGTTCAATTCGACACCGTCACGCAAGCGCTGCAACTGCTCGGCGCTCGGCTCGCCTTCGACCTGCACCCAGTAGGTCTTGGCCAGTTTGTGTTTCGGGTCGGCGATGCGCGCCTGCAATTGGCCGTCGTTGGTCAGCAGCAGCAGGCCTTCGCTGTCGCGGTCCAGCCGTCCGGCGGGGTAGATCCCCGGAATGTCGATGTAGTCCTTGAGGGTCGCGCGCCCTTCTGCATCGCTGAATTGCGTCAGCACATCGAAGGGTTTGTTGAACAGGATCAACTTGGGCGCGGCCGGCGGCGCCTTGGCGACACGGCGCGGGGCTGTGGGGGATGGCTTTGCGCCAGGGCGGCGGGAAACAGGACGTGGCGGACGGGACATGGCGGACAAACATCTAACGGTCAGGGCTGCCAATGCTAGTAGCCCGACCGTTAAATGACCATCGCCAAATCAGCGGAATGGCGGCTCGTCGAAGCTGCGCAGCTTGCGCGAGTGCAACGAGTTGAGCTCGGTGCGCAGCAGATCCACGGCTTCGATGCCGATTTTCAAGTGCTGGCTGACCGCGCGTTCGTAGAAGGCGTTGGCCGAACCTGGCAACTTGATCTCGCTGTGCAGGGGTTTGTCCGACACGCACAGCAGCGTGCCGTAAGGCACCCGCAAGCGATAACCCTGGGCCGCGATCGTGCCGCTTTCCATGTCCACCGCCACCGCGCGGGACAGGTTGATCAGCGGCCGCTCCTGGGCCCAGCGCAGCTCCCAGTTACGATCGTCGTAAGTCAGTACGGTGCCGGTGCGCAGGCGCTTTTTCAGTTCGTCGCCCTTCTCGCCGGTGATGTTGGCCGCTGCCTGCTGAAGCGCAAGTTGCACTTCGGCCAAGGCCGGAATCGGAATGTTCGGCGGCACCACCCGGTCGAGAATGCCGTCACGGCGCATATAGGCGTGAGCCAGCACGTAGTCGCCAATGGTCTGCGACTGGCGCAGGCCACCACAGTGGCCGATCATCAGCCAGCAATGCGGACGCAGCACCGCCAGGTGGTCAGTGATGTTCTTGGCGTTGGACGGACCGACGCCGATATTGACCAGGGTCACGCCGTGACCGTCAGTGGCGATCAGGTGGTAGGCCGGCATCTGGTAGCGATGCCAGACCACGCCAGCGGCAATCGCCGAGGCTTCGCCGTGATCCATGCTCTTTTCGATGATCACGTTACCCGGCAGCACCATGCGCACGAAGCGCGGGTCGTTGCGCAATTGCTCCAGGCCATGGACGATGAACTGGTCGACGTAACGGTGATAGTTGGTCAGCAGGATCCACGGCTGTACATGCCGCCAGTCGCTGCCGGTGTAATGCACCAGGCGGCGCAGGGAAAAATCCACCCGGGCGGCATCGAACAGCGCCAGGGGCAGCGGATCGGTGTTTTCCCAATCGTACAAACCGTCGGCAATACCGTCGGTCGCCGCCGACAGGTCGGTACTCGGGAACACCCGCGCCAGCACGGCGGCGGTGACACCGGAACCGGCCAACTCATCGCCCTGCTCGACCACGTACGGATAAGGAATGTTCTGCTGGCTGACACCGACTTCCACGGTCACGGTGAAGTCGTGCATCAAGGGCACGAGCTGCTCCAGCAGGTATTTACGGAACGCGGCGGGATGGGTGACGGTGACGCTGTAGGTGCCCGGCAACTGGACCTTGGCGTAGGCGCGTGTGGTCTGCGGGACTTCGCCCTGGCAGTGGTAGGTCAGACGCAGTTCGGGATAACGAAACATCGCCCGTTGTTCGGCGTCCGGCTCGACACGATCCTTGAGATAACGCTTGAGCGCCTGGTTCAGCGCGGTGGTTGCACGATTGTGCAAGAGCGCAAGCCGGTCTACAGCTTGCTCGGCGGTTTGAACGACAATAAAAGCTTCGGTCACGATCAGCATCCTGTGTTCTGACTTGCAGGCCTTCATCTTGCCTGTATCGTCGCTTCACGGGAACCCTGTGGGAGCGGGCTTGCTCGCGAAAGCGGTGTCCCATTCAACATTGATGTTGACTGACAGTCCGCCTTCGCGAGCAAGCCCGCTCCCACAATGGTTTTGTAGTGTTCATGAACCTGAGTTCAGAATCCTTGCGGGGTGGACCGGGCGACTATCGCCTCCACATCCACTCCTCGCGGCAACCCACCGTAAACCCGGCCGCCACCCTTCAGACGACTGGCGATAAACCCGTCACTCACCGCCGCGTTACCCGCCTCCAGCAACAGCTTAGCCTGTAACCCAAGCGCAATATCCTCGGTCAATTGCCGCGCACGGTACTGAATGTCGCTGGTGTCCTTGAAAGCGCTCTGCAGCTGGCTGATGTGCGCGGCCAGGCGTTTGTCGCCATGACCATCGCCCAACTCGTTGAATAGCGCATCGAGCACACCCGGCTCCTTGGACAGGGCGCGCAGCACATCGAGACATTGCACGTTGCCGGAGCCTTCCCATGTCGAGTTCACCGGCGCCTCGCGGTAAAGGCGTGGCAGGATGCTGTCTTCGACGTATCCCGCGCCGCCCATGCACTCGGCGGCTTCGTTGATCATGGCCGGCGCGCGTTTGCAGATCCAGTACTTGCCCACCGCCGTCACCAGCCGGGCGAACTTCGCTTCCTGTGCGTTTTCCAGATGATCCAGCGCCTGGCCCATGCGCAGGCTCAAGGCCAGGGCGGCCTCGCTTTCCAGCGCCAGGTCGGCCAGCACGTTCTGCATCAAGGGCTGTTCGCTGAGCAACTTGCCGCCAACGCTGCGGTGGGCGCAATGATGGCTGGCCTGGGTCAGTGCCTGGCGCATCAACGAACTTGAGCCGACCATGCAATCGAAACGGGTCATGGCGACCATCTCGATGATCGTCGGCACGCCGCGCCCCTCTTCACCGACCATCCACGCCAGGGCACCGCGAAACTCCACTTCGCTGGAAGCGTTGGAGCAGTTGCCGAGTTTGTTTTTCAGGCGCTGGATGTAGAACTGATTGCGCGTATCGTCCGGACGATGTCGCGGCAGCAGGAAACAGGTCAGCCCCTTGTCCGTCTGCGCCAGCGTCAGGAAGGCATCGCACATGGGCGCCGAACAGAACCACTTGTGCCCCACCAGTTCGTACGGCTGGCCAGGACCGCTGGCGCCCACGGGATAAGCCTTGGTGGTGTTGGCGCGGACATCGGTGCCGCCTTGCTTCTCGGTCATCGCCATGCCGATGGTGACGCCGGCCTTGTGGGCCATGCCGACATTGCGCGGGTCATACTCGGTGGACAGAATCTTTGGCAGCCATTGATCTGCCAGGTCCGGTTGCAGGCGCATCGCCGGAACACTGGCAAACGTCATGGTCAGCGGGCAGCCACTGCCGGCTTCGGCTTGACTGTGCAAGTACGTCATGGAGGCGCGGGCGACATGGGCACCGTCCTGCGGATGAGCCCAGGGCAACGAAGTCAGGCCATGGCCGACCGCCGTGCGCATCAACTCGTGATAGGCCGGATGAAACTCCACCAGGTCGATGCGATGACCGTAGCGGTCATGGCTGCTGAACACCGGTTTGTTCTGGTTGGCCAGAAAGCCAGCTTCCATCAATGGTCCGCCGGCCAGCGCTCCGTATGCGTCAATCCGCGATTCGGCCCAACCGGCCCCAAAGCGCCGCGACCATTCCTGTAGCGGCAAATCGATGCGGTACAGGTTGGCGCCGTCCAGCGAGGGCGGCTGGTTGGTGACTTCGTGGGTTTCGGCGAACTGATGCAGGTTCATGACGGGGCTCCTTTGGTCAGCCAAGGGACTTCAGTTAAGCACCGCCCCTTGGCCGAACAAAGTGTCATATCTGCCTAACTGTCGGCACTTTCGCCCTGTTCAGTACAGAGCACTCGACGATAAAGCGCGGCTTGCAAGTCCTCGAACTTCACCGGTTTGCTCAAATGGACGATCTGCGCGCCGCTCGGGCAGCGCTCCCGGTCGGTACCCAGGGCGATCATGAACACCGGCAGTTGCGCGCAACCGGGCATTGCCCGGATCTCGCAGCACACGGAAACGCCGTCCAAAGACTGCAACTGACAATCGACCAGCACCGCATCGAACGTTTCACGCTGCAGCAAATCGAGCGCGGCGTGACCGCTGTCAGCCGTGCGCACACGGAATCCGAGCTTGAGCAACATACCGCGCATCACCAACTGATTGACGTTGCTGTCATCCACCAGCAATACGCTGCAATCCTGGGGCAGGCGCATTTGTGCCAACTGCCGCATCGCGAGTGGCGTGGCAGGCCGCTCCGGTGCCGGCAGGTCAAATTCGACGTCAAGCTGAAACCGGCTGCCACGCCCAGGCTCGGAGCGGTGTGTCAGGCGCCCGCCAAGCAGCTCCACTAATTGTCGGCAGATGGCCAGGCCGACACCCAGCCCGCCGTACTCGCGCGTCATCGAACCGTCGAGCTGGAAGAAGCGCTGATACATCGTCGCCTCCCCAAGGTCGGTGAAGCCGATACCGGTGTCGATCACCGCAAAGGACAACGCCAGTCGCTCGGGGTTGAGCGTTTTCCCCGTGACCCGCAGCGCCAGTCCGCCGACCCGGGTGAACTTGATGGCGTTATCCAGCAGGCACTCCAGGCATTGCGCCAACTTGGCGCTGTCGCCGTGCAGGCGATCCGGCACACCCGGTGCCACATCGACCTTGAAGTCCAGCGATTTGCTCGAGGCATTGCCGTCGAACTGTGCACGCAAGGCCTCGACCACGGCGCGCAAACTGAAGGTGGACGGGGTCGCCTGGAGCTTGCCCGCCTGCAACTCGGTGAGGGTGAGAATGCCGTTGACCATGCGCATCATGTCCCGCGCCGACCCCGCGGCCGTTTGCTGATATTGCTCCAGCTCAGGATCCATCTCGACGGTCTGCATCAGCTCCAGCGACCCGATCACGCCATTCATGGGTGTGCGCAACTCGTGGGTCAGGGTGGCGAGGAATTCGTCCTTGAGCTTGTTGCTGTGCGCCAGTTGCTGGTTAAGCACCTCAAGCTTTTGCCCCGCCTCGAACAGGGTTTGCGCCTGCTGCTCACGCATGGCGTTGATGCGGTCGGCCAGGGCCATGGACAGGAGCGCCACTTCGATGGCCGAGCCAATCTGGCTGGAGTACATGGTCAGGAACACGTTCGGCAGGTAACCCAGCACCATCAAGGTATTGATGATGCCGCCGAGCAGAAACGCCGACCAGGCAATGATGAAATATCGCGCGACCCGCAAGCCACGCAGCCAGGCAAAAATCCCCGCGGCAAAGATCACCACCGTGAAAGTCAGTGCCAGGGTCGTGGCCAGGCGCAACGCCAGGGCGTAGCTGGTCATCAGGGACAACCCGACCACCAGCGCGCCGAACGCCACCAATGCCAACAGCAAGCGGTCCATCCAGCGGCTGAGGGTAGCGGTCTGCAGGAAGCTGCGGGCGAATTGGCTGCCGAACAACCCGGCGCAACCGATGAAAAACGGCGTCGAGGCGTTGGCCCACCAGGGATTGTCTGGCCAGAAGTACTGCACGGCGGCGCCGTTCACCGACAGCTGATACAAGCCGAACGAGGCGATGTAGAAGATGTAGTAGAGGTAGCTGGTATCGCGCACGCTGAGGTAGATGAACAGGTTGTAGACCAGCATCCCCAGCAGTACACCGTAGATAAGCCCCAGCACATAGAGGCGCACCGGCTGGTCTTCGAGATACGCCGTGCTGGACCACAGCGTGACCGGCGCCTGGATCGACCCCTGGCTTTGCAGGCGCAGGTACAGGGTTTGCGCCTGGTCAGGGGTAAAATCCACAGTGAACAGGTAGTTGTTCTGGCGGATTTCGCGACTGTCGAACGGCAAGGCATCGCCGGTTTGCCTGGCCAATTCATAGTTTCCGCTTGCATCAGGCAGATACAGGTCGAGGTGATCGAGCGGTGGGTACGCCAATTCCAGCAGCCAGGTCCTTTGCGCAGCCGGGTCGGTCGGGCGGTAATGCAGATCGATTTTCAGCCAGAACACCGAACGCGAGTAACCGGCGTTGAGGGTGGCTTTATCATGCGCCTTGAAGTTGCCGGCCGCGGCCTGCGCACGGACATCCGCGACGGTCAACTGACCACCGACATCTTCAAACACTTGCAGGGTTCGCCCGAGGGGAAGGCTTTGGGTGAGTTCATTGAACTCAACGGCGTTCGCCAAGAGGGGCAAACACAACACAAACATCAGCAAATAGCGCATTCATGCCCCAGCGTGGCCTGTCCGGTCCTGTCAGGAAGCCCCCCATTCCTTTTGAGTAGACGTAAGACCGGTGATACCTGTTATTGGTTTGGATCCACTCTAGCATAGCCGTTGATGGCTAATGAGCACTACCAAAATTTTTCCTACAAAGGCTCTAGCACGGGCGTTCCAGCGAAGATTATTGAGATAGAGCCCGCGCCCCATGTAGGAGCTGCCGAAGGCTGCGATCTTTTGAAGGTCGCGCAGCTGTCTGCGGTTATGCGCACGCACCGAAAAAAGATGTTTGGTGGTAAGCTCGCGCACCATGAATATCTACAGCTCTCGCCCCGTTGTCCTCTGTCTCTCCGGCCACGACCCAAGTGGTGGCGCCGGCTTGCAGGCAGATATCGAAGCCTTGCTCGCTCAGGGTTGCCATGCGGCTCCGGCCGTCACCGCCCTGACCGTGCAGGACACTGTCAATGTCACTGATTTCCGCGTGCTCGACCGTGAGTGGGTGTTGGCCCAGGCCAACGCCGTGCTCAACGATTCCGAAGTCGCGGCCGTCAAGCTCGGCATGCTCGGCTCCCTGGAAATGGTCGACACCGTGGTCGAACTGCTCTCGGCGCACCCGCACTTGCCGGTGGTCTGTGACCCGGTGCTGCGTGCCGGCGGCGGCGGTCGCCTGGGCAAGGACGAAGTCGGCTACGCCATGCGCGAACGCCTGCTGCCGCTCTCGATCATCGCCACCCCCAACCTTCCCGAAGCCCGGATCCTCGCCGAACTGCCGGAAGGCACCGCGGACCAGTGCGCTGAAAAACTCCTGCCGTTCGTCAAACACCTGCTGATCACCGGCGGCCATGGCGACGAAACCGAAATCCACAACCGCCTGTACAGCCGCGATGGCTTGCGCGAAACCTACACCTGCCAACGCCTGCCCGGCAGTTATCACGGTTCGGGTTGCACCCTGGCCAGTGCCCTTGCCGGCCGTCTGGCCCAAGGTGAAAACCTCGCCAGCGCCGTACAGACTGCACTTAACTACACGTGGCGCACCCTGCGCGATGCGGAGCAGTTGGGCAAAGGCCAATTCGTGCCACGCCGCCTGCCTCTGGACTTCTGTTCGTAACGCCATGAGGCCTGCTCGATGAAACTACGTGGCCTGTACGCCATTACCGACAGCCAGTTGCTGGCCGGTAAATTCCTTTCGTACGTGGAGGCGGCGCTGGAAGGCGGCGTCACCCTGCTGCAGTATCGCGACAAGAGCAGCGATGAAGCCCGTCGACTGCGCGAGGCCGAGGCCCTGCGCGATCTGTGTGAACGCTACAAGACCCGATTGATCATCAACGACGACGCCGAGCTCGCCGCACGCCTGAACGTGGGCGTGCATCTGGGCCAGACCGATGGCCCGCTGTCGCCGACCCGCGCCTTGCTCGGCTCCAAAGCCATCATCGGCTCGACTTGCCACGCGCAACTCGATCTGGCCGAGCAAGCTGCCAGGGAGGGCGCCACTTATGTCGCCTTCGGCCGCTTCTTCAATTCCACCACCAAGCCCGGCGCACCGACCTGCAGCCTCGACTTGCTCGACCAGGCCCGCAAGCAGTTGCACCTGCCGATCTGCGCGATCGGCGGCATCACCCTGGACAACGCCGCCCCGCTGGTGGCCCACGGCGTCGATCTGCTGGCGGTGGTGCATGGCCTGTTCGGCGCCCAGAGCACGGCTGAAGTGACCCGCCGCGCCCGCGCCTTCAACGAACTACTAAAAATCTGATTTTGAGAGCCCGATCATGTCTCGTTCCGAAACGCTGTTTGCCAATGCCCAGAAACACATTCCCGGTGGCGTGAACTCGCCGGTTCGCGCGTTCAAGAGCGTTGGCGGCACGCCGTTGTTCTTCAAGCACGCCGAAGGCGCCTACGTCACCGATGAAGACGACAAGCGTTATGTGGATTACGTCGGCTCCTGGGGCCCGATGATCCTCGGCCACAGCCACCCGGATGTCCTGGACGCCGTGCGCAAGCAGCTTGAACACGGCTTGTCCTATGGCGCACCGACCGAGATGGAAACCCAGATGGCTGATCTGGTCTGCTCGCTAGTGCCCTCGATGGAAATGGTGCGCATGGTCAGCTCCGGCACCGAAGCAACCATGAGCGCAATCCGCCTGGCCCGTGGTTTCACCGGTCGCGACAGCATCATCAAGTTCGAAGGCTGCTACCACGGTCACTCCGACAGCCTGCTGGTCAAGGCCGGCTCCGGCGCCCTGACCCAAGGCGTGCCGAGCTCGGCGGGTGTACCGGCGGCGTTCGCCAAACACACCCTGACCCTGCCGTTCAACGACATCGATGCGGTTGAAGCCATGCTCGCCGAAGTCGGCCAGGATGTGGCGTGCATCATCGTCGAGCCGGTCGCCGGCAACATGAATTGCGTGCCACCGGCCCCAGGCTTCCTCGAAGGCCTGCGGACCTTGTGCGACAAGCACGGCGTGGTGCTGATTTTCGACGAAGTGATGACCGGTTTCCGTGTTGCCCTCGGCGGCGCCCAGGCTCACTACGGCGTGACGCCAGACCTGACCACCTTCGGCAAGATCATCGGCGGTGGCATGCCGGTGGGTTGCTTCGGCGGCAAGCGCGAAATCATGTCGCGCATCGCCCCGCTGGGTCCGGTCTATCAAGCCGGTACATTGTCGGGTAACCCGCTGGCGATGGCGGCAGGCCTGACCACCTTGCGCCTGATCAGCCGTCCGGGCTTCCACGACGAACTGACCGACTACACCACTCGCCTGCTCGACGGCTTGCAAGTGCGTGCGGATGCGGCAGGCATTCCCTTTGTGACCACCCAGGCCGGCGGCATGTTCGGCCTGTACTTCAGTGGCGCCGACGACATCGTGACCTTCGATGACGTGATGGCCAGCGACGCAGCCTTGTTCGGCCGCTTCTTCCACCTGATGCTGGAAGGTGGCGTGTACCTGGCGCCAAGCGCTTTCGAAGCCGGCTTCACCTCGATCGCCCACGGCGAAGCCGAGTTGAAACTGACCCTGGATGCCGCCGAGCGCGCATTTGCTGCACTGAAGTAACGCCGTAGCGCTGACGCTGGCCATAACCAGCGTCAGCTTTTGCCTACGCTCCTGCCCTTTTTCCTACTCATCTGCTAATAATCCCGAACAAAGTGGGCGATATATTTCCCGCGCAGCAGAAAAACGAGTAAAGACTTTGTAAGGTTGGCCCTGCTTATTTCATAATGCGCGCTTATTGGATCCCCTCGATGGGTCCGCGCGCCCCTCAGAGGTAAGTCGATTCCCATGAACCGCACCGGCCGCGCCCTTTCACTGGGCTGCCTGTTGCTCCTTCAGCCCCTGCTCGCGCTCGCACAAGCAGGCGGTAACTCGTTGTTAATCCCAGCGATGGGTCGCTGCACCCTCAATACCCAGCCGCAAGACCTGGCCCAGGCACTTGCCGCCTGCCAGAAAGCGTCGGATGAAGGGGATGCTCAAGCGCAATACGAGTTGGGTGAGTTCTACTACGACGGTAAAAACGCGCCACGCGATCTCAATAAAGCCTTGAGCTACTTCGAAAAGGCCTCGCTGCAAGGCCACGCCCAGGCCCAATTCAAACTCGGTACCATGTTCTTTCATGGCGAAGGCGTACCGGCCAATAACATTCAGGCGTATATCGTGCTGAAGATGGCCGCGGTCAACGGCGCGGAAGAAGCACTGGACACCGCCGACGAAGTCGCCGAACAAATGCCCCGCCAGGAACTGGAAGTCGCCACCCAGGTGCTGGGGCAAATTTTCCGTAAATACCTGATGGAATTGCAGAGCGCCGATGGGCGTACGCCGTTCGCGCCGCTTCCCTGATTTCTGTATTGATCTGTCTGGCCCCTTCGCGAGCAAGCCCGCTCCCACATTCAATCTCTTCACTGGAGATCCATTGTGGGAGCGGGCTTGCTCGCGAAGCAGGCGACTCGGTCTTGAGCCTTACTTCTCAGGCATCGGCACCGGAAACGGCATCACATTGCCGACCGTGCCGCGGGCTTCGCTGATTTTCGGTGTGCCCAGGCGCTCGACCTCGTCGATGCGCACGATCGAATGCATCGGCACGAAACTGCGCACGACCCCTTCGAACTGGGCCTTGAGCTTCTCTTCGCTCGGGTCGACGACTACCTGTGTGCGCTCGCCAAAGACGAACTCTTCCACTTCCAGGAAGCCCCACAGATCGCTCTGATAGATCTGCTTGGCGTACATTTCGAACACCTGGCCCTGGTTGAGGAAAATCACCTTGTAGATTGGAGCTTCACGTTTGGTCATGGCAGGCGAAACACATCGGGGATAAAAATGAGGGCGCGAACTATAGCATAGCCGCCGGACGCGCAGCGGTAGGAACCTGAGTGCATGTTCCCTATAATGCGCGGTTCTTTGAATCACGTGATGACCCTGTCCATGGCCAAGAAGCTTTACATCGAAACCCACGGTTGCCAGATGAACGAGTACGACAGCTCGCGCATGGTCGATCTGCTGGGCGAACACCAGGCCCTGGAAGTCACCGCGCGCGCTGAAGACGCCGACGTGATTCTGCTCAACACCTGCTCGATCCGCGAGCGCGCCCAGGACCGCGTCTATTCCCAGCTGGGCCGCTGGCGCGAACTGAAGCTGGCCAACCCGGACATGGTGATCGCCGTCGGTGGCTGCGTGGCCAGCCAGGAAGGCGCCGCCATTCGCGATCGCGCGCCGTACGTCGACGTGGTGTTCGGCCCGCAGACCCTGCATCGCCTGCCGGAAATGATCGACGCCGCACGCATCAGCAAGCTGCCGCAAGTCGACGTCTCGTTCCCCGAAATCGAAAAATTCGACCATTTGCCCGAGCCGCGCATCGATGGCCCGAGCGCCTACGTGTCGGTGATGGAAGGTTGCAGCAAATACTGCACGTTCTGCGTGGTGCCCTACACCCGCGGTGAAGAGGTCAGCCGGCCGTTCGACGACGTGATTGCCGAAATCATTCACCTGGCCGAACACGGCGTGCGCGAAGTGACGCTGCTCGGGCAGAACGTCAACGGCTATCGCGGCAAGACCCACGACGGTCGCCTGGCGGATCTGGCCGAACTGATCCGCGTGGTCGCCGCGGTCGATGGCATCGACCGCATCCGCTACACCACCTCGCACCCGCTGGAATTCTCCGACAGCCTGATCCAGGCCCACGCCGACGTGCCGGAACTGGTGAAACACCTGCACCTGCCGGTGCAATCGGGCTCGGACCGGATCCTCGCGGCGATGAAACGCAACCACACGGCGCTGGAATACAAATCCAAACTGCGCAAGCTGCGCGCCGCCGTGCCGGGAATCTGCATCAGTTCGGACTTCATCGTCGGCTTCCCCGGCGAGACTGAAAAAGACTTCGAACAGACCATGAAGCTGATCCAGGACGTCGGCTTCGACTTCTCCTACTCCTTCGTCTACAGCCAGCGCCCGGGTACACCCGCCGCCGACCTGGCCGATGAGACGCCGGAAGAGCTGAAGAAAGAGCGCCTCAACGCCCTGCAACATCGCCTGAACCAGCAAGGTTTCGAGATCAGCCGACAGATGGTCGGTTCGATTCAGCGGATTCTTGTAACCGATTATTCCAAGAAAGACCCCGGCGAGCTGCAAGGCCGAACCGAGAATAACCGTATCGTCAACTTCCGCTGCGACAATCCGACCCTCATCGGCCAGTTCGCGGACGTGCACATCGACGCCGCACAGCCACACTCGCTGCGGGGCTCGCTGATCCAATAACTCCGAAGATCCCTGTGGGAGCGGGCTTGCTCGCGAAGACGGCGCGTCAGTCGACATTAATGGCGCTGACAGACCGCATTCGCGAGCAAGCCCGCTCCCACAGGTACAGCGCCACACGCGGGAATCAGATTGGTCTGTATAAGAGCTTTCGCACCCGCGCCACTGGCGCTATCCTTGAATCATCCCAATTGCCCCAGGGCGGCTAAATACGACCTTGAACGCACCCATCGAACCACATCGTTTCATCCTCGAGCCCTTTGAGGCTCGCCGCTTCGCCAATCTGTGCGGGCAATTCGACGAGCATTTGCGCTTGATCGAACAGCGCCTGACCATCGAGATCCGCAACCGCGGAAACCAGTTCGAGCTGATCGGCGAGCCAAAACACACCACCTCCGCGGAAAATCTCCTGCGCCGCCTGTACCGGGAAACCAAGGGTACCGAGCTGTCACCGGACTTGGTGCACCTGTTCCTGCAGGAATCCGCCGTCGAAGAGCTGGATAACCACTCGCCCGCCGAAGCCTCCGTCGCCCTGCGCACCAAGAAAGGCATGATTCGCCCTCGCGGCTTGAATCAATTGCGCTATGTGAAGGAAATCCTCGGTAACGACATCAACTTCGGCATTGGCCCGGCCGGTACCGGCAAGACCTACCTGGCCGTCGCCTGTGCGGTAGATGCGCTGGAACGCGAGCAGATCCGCCGCATCCTGCTGGTGCGCCCGGCGGTCGAAGCGGGCGAAAAACTCGGCTTCCTGCCCGGCGACCTGTCGCAGAAAATCGACCCATACCTGCGCCCGCTCTACGACGCACTGTATGAAATGCTCGGTTTCGAATACGTCGCCAAGCTGATCGAGCGCCAGGTGATCGAAGTCGCGCCACTGGCCTACATGCGTGGCCGGACGCTGAACAACAGCTTCATCATCCTCGACGAAAGCCAGAACACCACGGTCGAGCAGATGAAAATGTTCCTGACCCGGATCGGCTTCGGCTCCACGGCTGTCATCACCGGTGACATCACCCAGGTCGACCTGCCTCGCGGCACCAAGTCCGGGCTGCACCATGTGATCGAAGTCTTGAAGGATGTGCCGGGCATCAGCTTCACGCACTTCCAGCCCAAGGACGTTGTGCGCCATCCATTGGTGCAGCGGATTGTCGAAGCCTACGAGCGCTTCGAAACCAAAGCGGCCGATGATGCCGCCGCCAGGGACAGCCGACGCGATGCTTGAGCTTGACCTGCAAATCGCGACCCAAGCTCCCGCCCCCAGCGAAGCCGAGTTCCGCCAATGGTGCGAACTGGCCCTGCGCCAGCGCACCGCAGACTCGGAAATGACCATTCGCCTGGTCGACGAAGCCGAAGGCCGCGAACTGAACAACACCTGGCGGCACAAGGATTACGCCACCAACGTCCTGTCGTTCCCTGCCGATGTACCGGACGAGTTTCTAGACATCCCGCTGCTGGGTGACCTGGTGATCTGCGTGGCGGTGGTCGAGCGCGAAGCCACCGAGCAGGGCAAGGAACTCAAGGCCCACTGGGCGCATCTCGTGATCCACGGCTGCTTGCATCTGCTTGGTTACGACCATATTGAAGATGACGAAGCCGAAGAGATGGAAGCACTGGAACGAACGTTGCTTGCAGAACTGGGCTATCGCGATCCGTACGCGGACGACGAAATCGAAGTACCCCCTACCGAAACAACAAAGGATTCAGAGTAATCGCTATGAGCGAAGATCGATCGAGCAACGGGCAGAAGTCTTGGCTGGGTAAGCTCACCCAGGCTTTTGCCCACGAGCCGAAGAACCGCCAGGAGCTGCTGGAGCTGCTGCGCGATGCACACCAGAACAAACTGCTGGACAGCGAAGCGCTGGCCATCGTCGAAGGCGCTATCCAGGTGGCCGACCTGCAGGTACGGGACATCATGGTCCCGCGCTCGCAGATGGTCAGCATCAAGGCGACCCAGACACCTCGCGAGTTCCTGCCTGCCGTGGTCGATTCGGCCCACTCCCGCTACCCGGTGATCGGCGAAAGCCACGATGACGTGATGGGCGTGTTGCTGGCCAAGGACTTGCTGCCGTTGATCCTCAGGGAGAACGGCGACAGTTTCAACATCAAGGACCTGCTGCGCCCGGCCACGTTCGTGCCGGAGTCCAAGCGCCTGAACGTACTGCTGCGTGAGTTCCGCGCCAACCACAACCACATGGCCATCGTCATTGACGAATACGGCGGCGTGGCGGGCCTGGTGACCATCGAAGACGTGCTGGAACAGATCGTCGGCGACATCGAAGACGAGCACGACGTCGAAGAAGACAGCTACATCAAGCCACTGCCCAGCGGCGACTTCCTGATCAAGGCCCTGACGCCGATCGAGAACTTCAACGAGTTCTTCGACAGCGAATTTTCCGACGACGAGTTCGACACCGTGGGCGGCCTGGTGATGAGCGCGTTCGGGCACTTGCCAAAACGCAACGAAATCACTGAAATCGGCGCCTATCGCTTCCGCATCCTGAACGCCGACAGTCGGCGGATTCACTTGCTGCGACTGACACCTATCGCCCGGTAAAACCTAAGGATTGAAATGCGCTGGACAACCCGCCCCGGCTGGCCCGGTAACCTGCTGGCCGTGGCGGCCGGTGCAATCACCACCCTGGCCCTGGCGCCGTTCGATATCTGGCCACTGGCACTGCTGGCGGTCGGGCTGTTCTATGCCGGCTTGCGTGAACTGAATCCACGCCAGGCCCTGGGGCGTGGCTGGTGTTTCGGCTTCGGCCTGTTTGGCGCCGGCACCAGTTGGATCTACTACAGCATTCATCACTTCGGTGGCGCGTCGGTGCTGTTGGCCGGCTTCCTGATGCTGATCTTCACGGCGGCGATTGCCTGGTTCTTCGCCCTGCCCGCCTGGATTTGGGCGCGCTGGTTGCGGCGCAATGAAGCACCACTGGCAGACACCCTGGCCTTCGCGGCGCTGTGGGTCGGCCAGGAAGCGTTTCGTGGCTGGTTCCTGACCGGTTTCCCATGGCTCTACTCTGGCTACAGCCAGCTTGACGGCCCCCTGGCCGGCCTCGCGCCGGTTGGCGGGATGTGGCTGATATCCTTCACCCTGGCCCTGACGGCTGCATTGATCTACAACGCCGTGCGCCTGGTGCGCACGGGGCGCAAAGGCTTCATCGCCGTGGGCGTTGTGTTGCTGGCAGGCCCGTGGGTGGCCGGCCTGGCGCTCAAGCACCACGCCTGGACCAGCCCGTCGGGCACCCCGCTGAGTGTCGCGGCGCTCCAGGGCAACATCGAACAGAGCATGAAGTGGGACCCGGCGCAGCTCAACGCGCAATTGGAGCTGTACCGCGACATGAGCTTCAGCTCGAAACGGGTCGACTTGCTGATCTGGCCGGAAACCGCGGTCCCGGTGCTCAAGGAATCTGCCCAGGGCTACCTGGACATGATGGGGAAATTCGCCGCCGAGCGCGATTCAGCCATGATCACCGGCGTACCGATCCGCGAAGTCGTCCACCAGCAGAAACGTTTCTACAACGGCATTACCGTGGTGGGCGAAGGCGACGGCACCTACCTCAAACAAAAGCTGGTGCCGTTTGGCGAATACGTGCCGTTGCAGGATGTGCTGCGGGGCCTGATCGCGTTCTTCGACCTGCCCATGTCGGACTTTGCCCGCGGTCCTTCCGACCAGGCCATGTTGCAAGCCAAGGGTTACCAGATTGCGCCGTTCATCTGCTACGAAGTGGTGTACCCGGAGTTCGCCGCCGGCCTTGCCGCGCAAAGCGACCTGCTGCTGACCATCAGCAACGACACCTGGTTCGGCACCTCCATCGGCCCGCTGCAGCACTTGCAGATGGCGCAGATGCGCGCGCTCGAGGCGGGCCGCTGGATGATCCGCGCGACCAACAATGGCGTGACCGGCCTGATCAACCCGTTTGGCCAGATCACCACGCAGATCCCGCAGTTCGAACGCGGCATCCTGTACGGCGAAGTGGTGCCAATGCACAACCTCACACCGTACCTGCAATGGCGGTCGTGGCCATTGATCATTGTTTGTGTGCTGTTGTTTGGCTGGGCGTTGATTGCCAGCCGGATGGCCAAGACCGTCTGAAGATTTGTGTCGCCTGCAAAAGATCGCAGCCTGCGGCAGCTCCTACAGGGGATTGCATTCCAATTGTAGGAGCTGCCGAAGGCTGCGATCTTTTGCTTTTCAGCGGTAGAAAAGCCTATAAGCGATCTGCCCCACTGCCTCATTCAACAACTGCCCGCTGCGCCAGATGGCCTTGAATTCCGGCATCCAGCCGCCCAGCGGCTCGGCGTTGTTCACGCCCAGGAATCCGACTGGTGCCGGCACCACTTCAAACCCGGCCTTCTGGAAACTCCAGACCGCGCGCGGCATGTGCCAGGCCTGGGTGACCACCACCACGCGCTTGATGCCCTCAGGCAACAGGACTTCGGCGCTGAATGTCGCGTTTTCCCAGGTGGTTCGGCTTTGCCCTTCCTGCCACCGCACAGCCACGCCAAAATCATCGCGCATTGAGTCAGCCATCATTTTGGCTTCGGTGGGCGGCGAGCCGTAATGCAAGCCACCACTGGTCAGGATCGGCAAGCCCGAGGCCTTTGCCAGGCGAGCGGCATAGCGTTCTCGCTCCAGGGCCATTCCGGTGGGTTGATCACTGCCCCAGGCCAGGTCACCCCGTTCGCGCCCGGCCCCCAGCACCACGATCGCATCGGCGCGCTGGGCCAGGGTTGCCCACTCGTCGCGAGGCAAAGGGGCTTCACGCTCAAGGAGCCCGGCGCCCCATTGCACCATCACCGGCAGGCTCATCAACCAGAACCCGCCCACGCCCAGCGCAAAACACCATCCGGCAAGGCGCGGTCTTGAGCGGCGCCACCACCAGGCGAGCACCAGCAACAGGATAAGGACGCCGGGCGGCATCAGAAGGTGTTTCACGAAATAGCGAAAAGGCATCGGGCATCTCCTTAAAGATGCCCGAAGCCTAAGTGGGTTGACGCAATGCGACAATAAATACGGAAGGACTATGCTTCAAAAAACCGTGGAGCATGGCTCTATGCCTTACTTGAACTGCAGGGACCGGACCTTTACCGCGTCTCTGCCAGGTATTTTGTCCTTGAGCCAGATGATCTTGGCCGAACGTGGTGCATCGAGTTGCTTCACTGCTTCAGACAAGCATCCCTGCGTTTCACGCTCACTGCGATCGAGGTACGCCTTGACCAGTGCAAACTCTGCGGGGCTCAAGCCACGCAACTCCAGTTCCAAAGGGCGTTCATCGCGCAGCCGACCAGCTGTTTTGGCTGCATCAAGGGCCATGCCCAAACGATCGATCAGTCTTTCGTACAACTCCGGTTTTGTAGCTTTTTGCCGTGACTCAACCATCCCTCACCTCATTGGAAGATAAGACCTACTCCCCATTTAGAGCTTAGCTTCCATCGACAAACCGGCTGGACGCCGCGACCAACGGCCCTCGCAGCGGTTTTTGCGAGACGCGCGGCAGTAATCAGGGTTTCCCTCGATAGAGTGCGGTCATGTATGCTACGGCGCTTCCTGTAACTCCACTTCCAGCTCCTCTGGACACCGAAACGCCGAATTGGCGCACTCACCGTCCAAGGTCGCATTGAAGAGGATTAGGCCACCCCTATTCAGTTCAAAAGTAGCCATGCACGAACAATATCAGCCCCGTGAAATCGAAGCCGCCGCCCAGTCGTTCTGGGACGAGCAAAAGTCCTTTGAAGTCAGTGAACAGCCAGGCAAGGAGACCTACTACTGCCTGTCGATGTTCCCTTACCCCAGCGGCAAGCTACACATGGGGCACGTGCGCAACTACACCATCGGCGACGTGATCTCCCGCTACCAGCGCATGCTCGGCAAGAACGTCCTGCAACCCATGGGTTGGGACGCCTTCGGCATGCCGGCGGAAAACGCCGCGATGAAGAACAACGTAGCGCCCGCCAAGTGGACCTACGAGAACATCGCCTACATGAAGACCCAGCTGCGCAGCCTGGGCCTGGCGGTGGACTGGTCGCGCGAAGTGACCACCTGCAAGCCCGATTACTACCGCTGGGAACAATGGCTGTTCACTCGCCTGTTCGAAAAAGGTGTGATCTACAAGAAAAGCGGCACCGTGAACTGGGACCCGGTCGACCAGACCGTCCTGGCCAACGAGCAGGTGATCGACGGTCGCGGCTGGCGTTCCGGCGCGCTGATCGAAAAGCGCGAAATCCCGATGTACTACTTCAAGATCACCGCCTACGCGGATGAGCTGCTGGAGAGCCTCGACGAACTGACTGGCTGGCCTGAACAGGTCAAGACCATGCAGCGCAACTGGATCGGCAAATCCCGCGGCATGGAAGTGCAGTTCCCGTACAACGTCGACTCCATCGGCGAAGCCGGTGCACTGAAAGTCTTCACCACCCGTCCGGATACCCTGATGGGCGCGACCTATGTCGCCGTGGCTGCCGAGCATCACCTGGCCGCCCTCGCCGCCAAAAACAACCCGGAGTTGCAAGCGTTCATCGCCGAATGCAAGGGCGGTAGCGTCGCCGAAGCCGACGTCGCCACCCAGGAGAAAAAAGGCCTGCCGACCGGCCTGTTCGTCGAGCACCCTTTGACCGGCGAAAAACTGCCGGTATGGGTCGCCAACTACGTGCTGATGCACTACGGCGACGGCGCGGTGATGGCTGTTCCGGCCCACGACGAACGCGATTTCGAGTTCGCCCACAAGTACAACCTGCCGGTCAAATCCGTGGTGCGCACAAGCGCAGGTGACACCAACCCGGCGCCATGGCAAGACGCCTACGGTGAGTACGGCACGCTGATCAATTCCGGCGAGTTCGACGGCCTGGACTTCGCGGGTGCCTTCGACGCCATCGAAGTGGCGCTGATCAAGAAAGAACTGGGCGCCTCGCGCACCCAGTTCCGCCTGCGCGACTGGGGCATCAGCCGTCAGCGCTACTGGGGCTGCCCGATCCCGATCATCCACTGCAATACTTGCGGCGACGTGCCGGTGCCGGAAGATCAATTGCCTGTCGTGCTGCCGGAAGACGTCGTACCCGATGGCGCCGGTTCGCCACTGGCGCGCATGCCCGAGTTCTACGAGTGCAGCTGCCCGAAATGCGGCCAGCCTGCCAAGCGTGAAACCGACACCATGGACACCTTCGTCGAGTCCTCGTGGTACTACGCCCGCTACGCCTCGCCGCACTTTGAAGGTGGCCTGGTAGAGAAATCGGCGGCCGACCACTGGTTGCCGGTGGACCAGTACATCGGCGGTATCGAACACGCGATCCTGCACCTGCTCTACGCGCGCTTCTTCCACAAGCTGATGCGCGACGAAGGGCTGGTGAGCTCCAACGAGCCGTTCAAGAACCTGCTGACCCAGGGCATGGTAATCGCCGAGACTTACTACCGTCGCGAAGCCAACGGTGCCTACACCTGGTTCAACCCGGCGGACGTCGAGCTCGAACGCGACAGCAAGGCCAAGGTCATCAGCGCCAAGCTGATCGCCGACGGTCTGCCGGTGGAAATCGGTGGCACCGAGAAGATGGCCAAGTCGAAGAACAACGGCGTTGACCCACAGTCGATGATCGACCAGTTCGGCGCCGACACCTGCCGTCTGTTCATGATGTTCGCCTCGCCACCTGACATGAGCGCGGAATGGTCCGACTCCGGGGTCGAAGGTTCGCACCGCTTCCTCAAGCGCGTCTGGCGCCTGGCTCAAACGCACGTCACCCAGGGCCTGCCGGGCAAACTGGACGTCGCCAGCCTGAACGACGAGCAGAAAGCCATTCGCCGTTCGATCCACCAGGCCATCAAGCAGGCCAGCCACGACGTCGGCCAGAACCACAAATTCAACACCGCCATCGCCCAGGTGATGACGCTGATGAACGTGCTGGAAAAAGCCGCACAAGGCACCGAACAGGACCGTGCGCTGGTTCAGGAAGGCCTGGAAACCGTGACCCTGCTGCTGGCGCCGATCACCCCGCACATCAGCCACGAGCTGTGGCATCGCCTGGGTCACGCCGACCCGGTGATCGACGCCGCCTGGCCGGTTCTGGACGAAAGCGCCCTGGTGCAGGACAGCCTGACGCTGGTCATCCAGGTCAACGGCAAGCTGCGCGGCCAGATAGAAATGCCCGCCAGCGCCAGTCGCGAAGACGTCGAAGCCGCCGCCCGGGCCAACGAGAACGTGCTGCGTTTCGTCGATGGTCTGACCATTCGCAAAGTGATCGTGGTGCCCGGAAAACTGGTCAACATCGTCGCCAGCTAATTGGATCAGGCGCCTGGCCATGCCAGGCGCCGAATAAAACCTTTCGGGCCGCTTGATTGGCCCACATGGTTTCAAGGGGAGCAACACAATGATCAAACGCAACTTGCTGGTGATAGGCCTCGCAGTCCTGTTGAGCGCCTGTGGCTTCCAGCTACGTGGCACCGGCACCACCGAACTGGCGATCAAGGAACTCGACCTGAGCGCCCGCGACGCCTACGGCGAAACCGTGACACAACTGCGCCAGTCGCTGGTCAGCAGCGGCGTCAACGTCTACACCGGCGCCCCCTACAAACTCATCCTGACTGACCAGCAGGAATCCCAGCGCATCCTCAGCTACGCAGGCGCCGGTCGTACGGGCGAATATCAACTGAGCACGGTACTCAGCTATGACATTCGCGGCCAGGGCAACCTGCCCCTGCTGAGCGACAAACTCGAAGTGCAGAAGGTGTTCATCCATGACGGCAACAACCTGGTAGGTTCCGACCAGGAAGCCAGCGATGCCCGCAGGGAAATGCGTCGCGAGCTGGTTCAACGCATGATGTTGCGCCTGCAGCAATTCACCCCGGCCCAGCTGGACCAGTTGCAGCAAACGGCGGCAGCCAAGGCCAAGGCGGAAGCCGCGGCGCTGGAAGCAGCGCAGAAGGCTGAAGCGGAAACACCGCGCCAGTCTCCCATCGAACTGCCTCGTCAGTAAGCCTTACGGGGCGCCCCGGCGCCCCGTTTGCCCCCTCTTATGAAGCTCGCCCCTGCCCAACTCGCCAAACACCTGCAAGGCGCCCTCGCGCCGGTCTACGTCATCAGTGGCGATGACCCCTTGCTGTGCCAGGAAGCCGCCGACGCCATCCGCACGGCCGCGCGCCAACAAGGCTTCGACGAACGCCAGGTGTTCGCCGCCGACGCCAGCTTCGACTGGGGAACCTTGCTGCAAGCCGGCGCCAGCATGTCGCTGTTCGCCGAAAAACGCCTGCTGGAATTGCGCCTGCCTTCCGGAAAACCCGGTGATAAAGGTGCTGCCGCGCTCATTGAGTACTGCTCGCGACCAGCGGAAGACACGCTGCTGTTGATCAGCCTGCCGAAGCTTGATGGCAGCGCGCAGAAAACCAAATGGGGCAAGGCGCTGGTCGAAGGCCAACAGACCCAGTTCGTGCAGATCTGGCCGGTGGATGCCAACCAGTTGCCCAGCTGGATCCGTCAGCGCCTGTCCCAGGCCGGGCTGTCCGCCAGCCAGGACGCCGTCGAGTTGATCGCCGCCCGGGTCGAGGGCAACTTGTTGGCCGCCGCCCAGGAAATCGAAAAGCTCAAGCTGATGGCCGAAGGCGGCCAGATCACCATCGAAACCGTACAGGCCGCGGTGGCCGACAGTGCACGCTTTGACGTTTTCGGCCTGACCGATGCCATTCTCAATGGCGAAGCCGCCCACGCGCTGCGGATGCTCGAAGGGCTTCGCGGTGAAGGCGTCGAGCCCCCGGTGATTCTCTGGGCCCTGGCCCGGGAACTGCGGCTGCTGGCCAACATTTCCTTGCAGTACAGCCAGGGCACGCCACTGGACAAGGCCTTCAGCCAGGCCAGACCGCCGGTCTGGGACAAGCGCAAACCACTGATGAGCAAGGCCCTGCAACGCTATTCGGCGCAACGCTGGGCGCAATTGCTGCTCGAAGCCCAGCGCATTGACGCGCAGATCAAGGGCCAGGCGGCGGGTTCGCCGTGGATGAGCTTGAGTCGCCTGACGTTGTTGATGGCTGGGCAGCGATTGTCGTTGCCTGCTGAATAAAATCAAAAGATCGCAGCCTCAAAAAACACACATGCATTTGCGCTATAGACAGCCGCCCAACTTCGGCCGATGATTTGCCCCGCAAAAAACCCTCACTTGCGAGCGCCCACCATGAGCAAAAAGCCGTCCAAACGCGGCCCCAACAAGGCCAAATCCATCATCGCCCAGCCATTGTTCCGCAGCCGACAGGAACGAGCCGGCAAGGGTAAAGGCAGCTACCGCCGCGAAGCCTTCCAGTCTGACAACTGGGAGGCTTCTTACTTTCTGGCGGCCTGAAAGGCAAGCAACCGCTCAACATGTTAAGGTCTATACCTGATTCGTTTTCCCTGGACCCGTGCATGCCCCTTTGTCTTTCCCGTCGTTGGCAGTTTCGCCAATTGATCGCTGCCTCCAGCCTCATCTTGCTAGTCGCCTGCGCGGAAAAACCCACCGCCGCCGACGCCCAGCCGATTCAGACTCTGCCTGTCGCCACCGCCCCGGCGGTCATTCCACCCGTGGTTCCAACCGGTGAAAATCTCGACATCCAGCCAACCCAGACTTTCGCCGAATGGCAGGCGGGTTTTCGCAAGGACGCCCTGGCCGCCGGCATCCGTGCCGACCTGTTCGACCGCGCCTTCGCCAATGTCAGCGTTGACCCGAGCGTGATCCGCGCCGACCGCAGCCAACCGGAATTCGCAAAACCGGTGTGGGAATATCTCGATGGCGCCCTGTCGCCGCTGCGGGTTCGCAAAGGCCAGGCATTGGTCGAGCAGTACGCCGGCATCCTGCAAAGTATCGAACAGCGCTACGGCGTCGACCGCCAGGCACTGGTCGCGGTATGGGGCATGGAAAGCAACTTCGGCCAGTTCCAGGGCAGCAAGTCGGTGATCAACTCACTGGCCACCCTCGCCTACGAAGGCCGCCGCCCCGGTTTCGCCCACGCGCAATTGATCGCCGCCCTGCAGATCCTCCAGCAAGGCGATATCGAACCCGAGAAAATGCTGGGCTCCTGGGCGGGCGCCATGGGCCAGACCCAGTTCATCCCGACCACCTACAATACCCACGCCGTGGACTTCGATGGCGACGGTCGACGCGATATCTGGGGCAGCGCCACCGACGCCCTGGCGTCGACCGCCCACTACCTGCAAAGCTCCGGCTGGCAAAAAGGCCAGCCGTGGGGCTTTGAAGTGCAGCTGCCGGGCAGTTTCAACTACATCCTCGCCGATGGCTCGATTCGCAAGAGCGTCGCCGAATGGCGGCAACTGGGCGTGGTGCTGCCCAACGGCGGCCAGTTCCCGGCTGGCTCCGAGCAACTGTCCGCGGCGCTACTGTTGCCGGCAGGCTATCGCGGCCCAGCCTTCCTGGTGCTCGACAACTTCCGCGCGATTCTCAAGTACAACAACTCGTCGTCCTACGCCCTCGCGGTGAGCCTGTTGGCTGAGCGCTTCAATGGCGCCGGGTTGATCAGCGGCACCTGGCCCAAGGATGACCTGCCCCTGAGCCGTACCGAGCGGATCGAACTGCAGAACCTGCTGAGTGCGCAGAACTACGACGCGGGCACTGCCGACGGCATCATCGGTGCCAATACCCGCAAGGCGATCCGCAGCGCCCAGCAGTCTTTTGGCTGGCCGGCGGATGGTTATCCGACGCACAAGTTGCTGGAAGGATTGCGTAGCCGCTGAAGGCTTTACCCACTGTTGTAGGAGCGAGCTTGCTCCGGGCGGCGTTCCGACGATGGACTCAAGGGCGCCGCGTTTAGCCAGTAAACACGCGTTATCGTTGACGTCCATCGCGAGCAAGCTCGCTCCTACACGGGGGGGGGGGGCGAGGTTTAGCGTCTTACGACGTTTTGTTCCAGCGCCAGTTGCTGGTTACCCGCATCCAGTTTCACCAGCGCCCCCATCGGCAGCGTCAGGTTCGGATTGCAGTGCCCGCTGCGCCACCCGGACAGCACCGGGATGCACAACGGTTCCAGGGTCTGCTTCAGCAATCGATCCAGGGCCTGTGCCTCTACCCCCGCTATATCACCCACCAGGACCCCACGCAGCTTGTGCAACACACCCGCCAGCCGCAGATGGGTCAGCAGTCGGTCGATGCGATACAGCGGCTCGTTGATGTCTTCGATAAACAGGATTACACCGGCGGCATCGATCTCGAAAGGCGTGCCCATGGTCGCGGCAATCATCGACAGGTTACCGCCTAGAAGGCGCCCATAAGCGACGCCCGGCACGATTGTCGTCAAGGGGCGGCCAACCGGATGGGCAAGCACCATACCGGCCCTGCACTGCCCTCTGAGCATGTTGAAGAACGAGGATTCGGTCGGCGGCAGCCGCTCGCCCAGCAGATCGGCGTTGAGCAACGGGCCGTGGAAGGTCACGAAACCCGCGTAGCGGCTGATCGCCAGATGCAGCGCGGTGATGTCGCTATAGCCGATGAATGGCTTGGCGTTTTGGCGCAGCAGCTGGAAATCGATGCGATCGAGCAACCGCGGGGTACCGTATCCGCCGCGCAGGCAAATGATCGCATCGACCTCGGGATCCATGAACGCGGCATGCAGGTCATTGAGTCGCACCTCGTCCCTGCCGGCCAGGTAGCCGTCCTTCTCGAACACCCCGGGAAAAATCCGCAGCGCATAACCGCGAGCACGCATCCAGGCGATGGCCTTCTTGGTGTCCAGCGCCGCCGGACCTGCAGGCGCGATAACAGCGATCAGCCCTTGCATCGGCAAGGCCGGTACAGGCGTGTGAGGAATGAGCGTCGGGTCAGGTCTTGCGTTCATCCATGGATCTCCCTGCGTGAAAGCATCAAGCACACATTAGTCAGGAACGCAGACAAACAGAAGCGGATCAAGCGTCTCGCAGTCGCAGGAAAAGACTGATGTGCCTGTGAGAAAGGCAAAAAAAGCCCGCAAGGCCGATTGAACGTTGCGGGCTGTTTGTTCATGGCCGAATCAGGACGACATCAACTCGGCCTTGACCAGCTTCGCCTGCTCGTCGGCGTGGTACGAAGAGCGTACCAGCGGGCCGGAAGCAACGTTCTTGAAGCCCATTTTGTAACCTTCCTCTGCGAACCAGGCAAAGGTGTCCGGGTGCACGAAACGCTGCACCGGCAAGTGACTGCGCGACGGTTGCAGGTACTGGCCGAGGGTCAGCATGTCGATGTCGTGCTCGCGCATGCGCTTCATGACTTCGATGACTTCTTCGTCGGTTTCGCCCAGGCCCAGCATCAGGCCGGACTTGGTCGGAATGTGCGGCATCATCTGCTTGAAGCGTTGCAGCAGGGTCAGCGACCACTGGTAGTCCGAACCCGGACGCGCAGCCTTGTACAGGCGTGGTACGGTTTCCAGGTTGTGGTTGAAAACATCCGGCGGCTCGGCGGCGGTGATTTGCAGGGCGATGTCCATGCGGCCACGGTAATCCGGAACCAGGGTTTCGAGCTGTACGTTCGGCGACAGCTTGCGGATCTCGCGGATGCAGTCGGCAAAGTGCTGGGCGCCGCCGTCACGCAGGTCGTCGCGGTCGACCGAGGTGATCACCACGTACTTGAGTTTCAGGTCGGCGATGGCGATGGCCAGGCTTTGCGGCTCGTTGACGTCCAGTGGCTTCGGACGGCCGTGGCCGACGTCGCAGAACGGGCAACGACGGGTGCAGATGTCACCCATGATCATGAAGGTCGCGGTGCCGCCGGAGAAGCACTCGCCCAGGTTCGGGCAGGACGCTTCTTCGCACACGCTGTGCAGCTTGTGTTTGCGCAGCAAGGCCTTGATGCGGTCGACTTCCGGAGAGACCGGGATACGTACGCGAATCCAGTCAGGCTTCTTCGGCAGTTCGGTGGTCGGAATGATCTTTACCGGGATGCGTGCAACCTTCTCGGCGCCGCGCAGCTTGACGCCGGCTTCAACCTTGGCACGCGGGGCCGGGCGCTCGGTGACATCGAGCGTCGGGATCATGGTTTGCACTGCATCAGTAGTCATATCAGTCGATTCCGCCCGTGAGGGTCGTCTGCTCAGCATAGTCGAGGTGTTTGACGAGCTGCGCGCGCAGCCGGGCACTTACCTCGGCAAATTCAATCGATCCTGCGTGATCGCTCAGCTGGGTCATCGCCAGCCCGGCGTAGCCGCAGGGATTAATCCGTCGAAACGGTTCCAGGTTCATGTCCACGTTCAGGGCCAGGCCATGAAAGGAACAACCGTGGCGGATCCGCAGACCCAGGGAAGCGATTTTCGCGCCATCGACGTACACGCCCGGCGCATCCGGCTTGGCCGCGGCGGTCACGCCGTAACTGGCGAGCAGTTCGATCAGGCATGCCTCCATGCGACTTACCAGGTCGCGTACGCCGAAACCCAGCTTGCGTACGTCCAGCAACAGGTAGGCCACCAGTTGCCCGGGCCCGTGATACGTCACCTGGCCACCGCGATCAACCTGCACCACCGGGATATCGCCCGGCAGCAGCAAGTGCTCGGCCTTGCCGGCCTGGCCCTGAGTGAAGACCGGCGGGTGTTCGACCAGCCAGATCTCGTCGGCGGCATCGCTGCCGCGTTCGTTGGTGAAGCGCTGCATGGCATGCCAGACCGGCTCGTAAGCCATCTGGCCAAGCTCGCGAAAACCCACCGCGGCGGACATCACAGCACCATGTGCACGAAACCGGTGGCTCGCAGTTCGCTGTTGATGTTGTACAGCTGGTCCTGGTCGGTCGCGACGATGTGCAACTGGATGGTGGTGTATTTGCCGTTGGTGCTCTGGCGCTCATCCACGCGGTCATGGTTGATCGTCGCGTGTTTCTTGACGATCGCGATGATCTTGTCCTTGTTGCCCACACCAGTATCGCTGATCACCTTAACCGGGTAATCAACGTTGGGGAATTCGATCTTGGGCGCCTTTACTTCGGTATCGGTCATGGCGTAACGGCCTCGTAAGCGTAAGCCGTGGCGACGGGCATAGCCCCACGCCGGATCAGCGCGGGGGCCATGCTGGTGCACACTATCAGTTGAACAAGCCGTAGAAGAATAGACGGATGCTATCCCACATGCGACGGAAGATACCACCCTCTTCGACGCCATCCAGAGCGATCAGGTCGGCGCTGTGCACCACCTTGTCTTCCAGTTTGACTTCGACTTTGCCGATCACGTCGCCCTTGGCGATTGGCGCAACCAACTGCGGGTTCATGGTCATGCTGGCGGCGAGCTTTTTCAGCTGGCCTTTTGGCAGGGTCATGGTCAGGTCTTGAGCCAGGCCTGCCTTGATCTGGTTGGTGGCGCCTTTCCAGACCGGAGCCTGGGCCAGCTCGGTGCCCTTCTGATAGAAGGTCTGGGTTTCGAAGAAGCGGAAACCGTAGGTCAGCAGCTTCTGGGTTTCGGCGGCGCGAGCCACTTCGCTGTTGGTGCCGAACACCACGGCGATCAGGCGCATGCCATCACGTACGGCCGAAGACACCATGCAGTAGCCGGCTTCGTCGGTGTGACCGGTTTTCAGACCGTCAACGGTCTTGTCACGCCACAGCAGCAGGTTGCGGTTCGGTTGCTTGATGCCGTTCCAGAAGAACTCTTTCTGCGAGTAGATCGCATAGTGAGCCGGGTCTTCGTGGATGATCGCGCGGGCCAGCACGGCCATGTCGTGAGCCGACGAGTAGTGCTCGGGGTTCGGCAGGCCGGTCGGGTTCATGAAGTGGCTGTTGGTCATGCCCAGGTCAGCCACGGTCTTGTTCATCATGTCGGCGAACGCGTCTTCGCTGCCGGCGATGTGCTCGGACAGCGCAACGCTGGCGTCGTTACCCGACTGGATGATGATGCCGTGCAGCAGGTCGCTGACAGTTACCTGCGAGCCGACCTTGATGAACATCCGCGAGCCGCCGGTACGCCAGGCGTTTTCGCTGACGGTCACCGGATCGTTTTCACCGATCTGGCCGCGACGGATTTCGAGGGTCGCGATGTACGCGGTCATCAGCTTGGTCAGGCTGGCTGGCGGCAGACGCTGGTCACCATTGTTTTCGACCAGCACGTTGCCGCTGCTGGCGTCCATGAGCACGTAGGCCTTGGCGGCCAGTTGCGGTGGCGACGGCATCATCTCGACCGCGAATGCGGCAGGCGAGAGGAGCAGCGGGACTAGAAGGCACAGGCGTTTGGCAAAGGTGGTGATGTTCATCCGTCTCTCGAAATCGCTAATGGAAACTTGCCCGAGGGCAAAACTATTCAGACAGCCTTCTAACGGGCCGTCGCGTGTTCAGCTGCTCACTCAGTAACCCTTGCCGGGCTTTTGTTCTTCAACGAGCCAACAACCTGGTTCACCCCCCAAAACCGCAGATGAACCGTCAATCAAGTTCTACGTATTACTCAGTGGCTTACTCGGTCACTACGCTCGGCGAACCGAGATTAGCCAGCCGCACACTGTTCTGCACTTGCTGGATTTCACCCGGCGAACCGATCGGCCCCAGGCGCACCCGATGCAGTGTCTGTTGATTGCGCACGATCGAGCTGATGAACACCGGAGCGCTCACCATCCCGCTGAGCTTGGACCTCAGCAGTTCGGCAGCGTCCGGGTTGGCGAACGCGCCCACCTGCAGATACTGGCCAGACGCTGATGCAGAAGCGTTTTTTTTTGCATCCACTTGTACCGGGACAACGGCGGCGGCGTGTTGCTGCGGCGGTGGCGTCCATTGCTCGACGGTACCGGCCGAGGCCGTGATTACCGGGGCGCTATTCTGCGCGACTTTCGGCTCATTGAGCATCAATGGCGCCGGACGGCCTTTGGCGGCCCACCATTGCTGCGGGTCGATGCCTTCGACCTTGACCCGCGCGGTGCCGGTTTCGGCGTAACCGAGCTTCTTCGCAGCCGCATAGGACAAGTCGATGATCCGGTCCGAATAGAACGGGCCGCGATCGTTAACGCGCAGGATCACGCTCTTGTTGTTGTCCAGGTTGGTCACCCGGACGTAACTTGGCAGTGGCAATGTCTTGTGCGCGGCACTCATGCCGTACAGGTCATAGACTTCGCCGTTGGCGGTGTTCTGACCGTGGAATTTGGTGCCGTACCAGGACGCCGTACCCGACTGCACGTAGGTCTTGGACTCTTGCAACGGGAAGTAAGTCTTGCCCAGCACCGTGTACGGGTTGGCCTTGTATGGGCCGGTGTGCAGGGTTGGCGTGGCGTCCGGGATGCGGGAAACGTCGACGTCCCACCATGGCGCGCCATCCTTGTGGGCACGGTTGATGTCCAGCCCCGGCGTCGAGCGCACGGCGGTGGTAGTCTTCTGCGCCGGCGCGCGGCTGGTAGAACAACTGGCAACCAGCACTGCCAACGCGGCAAATGCCATCAGCTTCAGGGGTTTATTCATAGGCAATGCCCGCATTACTTGACGCCCCGTGCTTGGACCAGCTGTTCAGACAGTTGATGTACGGCCATGGCGTACATCACGCTGCGGTTATATCGCGTGATCGCGTAGAAATTCTTCAGGCCCATCCAGTATTCAGGGCCATTGTCGCCTTCCAGGCGGAATGCGGTAACCGGCATATCATCGCGCAGCGCATCATGACTTGACCAGCCCAGGGCCCGCAACTCTCCAACGGTTTTAGTCGGCTCGATACCGGCGGTCAAACCATCGTCCACCTGTTCGCCGCGCACGTCGGCGCGGCTGACCACCGGCTCGCCGGCAACCCAGCCGTGGCGCTTGAAATAGCTGGCGACGCTGCCAATGGCATCGTCCGGGTTGTTCCAGATATTGATGTGGCCGTCTCCGTCGAAGTCCACCGCATAGGCGCGAAAGCTGCTCGGCATGAACTGCGGCAAGCCCATGGCGCCGGCGTAGGAGCCCTTGAGGGTCAGTGGGTCGACCTGCTCTTCCCGGGCCAGCAGCAGGAACTCACGCAATTCCTTGCGGAAAAATTCGGCACGGGGAGGATAGTCGAAACCGAGGGTCGACAAGGCATCAATTACCCGGAAATTGCCGGTATTGCGGCCAAAAAAGGTCTCAACACCGATAATCGAGACGATCACCTGCGCCGGTACGCCGTATTCCTGCTCGGCACGGGCCAGCACGGCCTCATGCTGACGCCAGAAGTCGACGCCACGGGCAATCCGCGCATCGGTAATGAACATCGGCCGATATTCGTTCCACTGCTTGACCCGTTCGGCCGGTTTCGAAATGGCATCCAGGATCGACTGCTTGCGCTGCGCCTCGCGGAACACGCCCATCAGTTGCTCACCGGCGAAACCATAGTCGCGGGTCATCTCACCGACGAACTCGGCCACTTGTGGCGAGCCGTCGTAATCGCCGGCCAACGCTTGTTGCGCAGTGCCAAGGATGCTTACCAGGCCGACCCATGGCGCGTACCGAGTCGCCCAGCCACGCATTGCTTGCATTGAACTCTTCACCTTATTCAAACCTGCGCGATCCACTTGCGATGGGTATGGATCGACATCAAAACCCCAAACGCTGACAGCAGCGTCACCAGCGAAGTTCCTCCGTAGCTAATGAACGGCAACGGCACCCCCACCACCGGCAACAGGCCGCTGACCATACCGATATTGACGAAAACATACACAAAAAATGTCATGGTCAAGGCCCCCGCCAGCAATTTGCCGAACAAGGTCTGCGCCTGGGCGGTAATCACCAGCCCGCGACCGATCAACAGCAGGTAGATCAGCAACAGCGCGCAAATGCCCACCAGGCCGAACTCCTCCCCCAGCACCGCGATGATGAAGTCGGTGTGGCTTTCCGGGAGGAAATCCAGGTGTGACTGGGTGCCCAGCAACCAGCCCTTGCCGAACACGCCGCCGGAACCGATCGCAGCCTTGGACTGAATGATGTTCCAGCCGGTACCCAACGGATCGCTTTCAGGGTCGAGGAAGGTCAGGATCCGCTGTTTCTGGTAGTCGTGCATGATGAAGAACCACATGGCGATCGCCACGGGCACGGCGGCCGCCAGCACACTGACAATCCAGCGCCAGCGCAGTCCCCCCATGAACAGCACGAAGGCGCCGCCGGCCAGGATCAGCAGCGAGGTGCCGAGATCCGGTTGGCGCACGATGAGAATGAACGGGATGCCGATCAGCATCAGGCTGATGCCGACATGCTTGAGCTGCGGCGGCAAGGTGCGCTTGGACAGGTACCAGGCAATGGTCGCCGGCATCAGGATCTTCATGAATTCCGAAGGCTGGAAGCGTATGACGCCGGGAATATTGATCCAGCGCGTGGCGCCCATGGCGTTGTGGCCCATGACATCAACCACGACCAGCAAAAGCACGCCGATCACATAACCGACCGGCACCCAGCGCGCCATGAACCGCGGTTCGAACTGAGCGATAACGATCATCGACACCAGGCCGATGCCGAACGACGTCGCCTGCTTGGCCAGCAAATCCCAGCTCTTGCCACTGGCCGAATACAGCACGAACAGGCTGCCGGCAGCCAGGGTCAGCAGCAGGATCAGTAGCGGGCCGTCGATGTGCAGGCGCTGCAGCAGCGTTGCACGACGACGCATCACATCCTCGCTGGAGAGCATGCGATCAAAATTATTCATCACGGGCGGTTGCCTCTGCACTGATTGGGGCGGCGTATTCGGGCTTCAGGCGACCGTCCTGGCCCAGCAGCCAGGCGTCCATGACTTGACGCACCACCGGCGCGGCCACGCCGGAGCCGGATTCACCGTTCTCGACCATCACCGACACCACGATCTTCGGATCGTCGGCCGGGGCGAAACCAACGAACAGGGCGTGGTCGCGATGACGCTCCTGGACCTTGGAACGGTCGTACTTCTCGCCTTGCTTGATCGCCACCACCTGGGCGGTACCACTCTTGCCGGCAATCCGGTACTGCGCACCGATCGAGGCCTTGCGCGCGGTGCCCCGGGCGCCGTGCATGACCTGCTGCATGCCATGGTTGACCCGCGTCCAGTCCGACGGATCGCGCAGGATGATGTCCGGCATCGGGTTCTCGTCCACCGGCTTCTCGCCTTCGATGGTCTTGGCCAGGTGTGGTCGGTTCCACACGCCTTTGTTGGCCACCAGTGCCGTGGCCTGGGCCAGCTGCAATGGCGTCGACTGCATGTAGCCCTGGCCGATCCCCAGGATCAGCGTTTCCCCCGGGAACCACGCCTGTCGGCGGGTCGCTCGCTTCCATTCGCGGGTCGGCATCAGCCCCGGCGATTCTTCGAACATGTCCAGGGAGACCTTCTGGCCAATGCCGAACTTGGTCATGTACGCCGACAACCGATCGATCCCCAGCTTGTGGGCCAGGTCATAGAAGTAGGTATCGTTGGACCGCATGATCGCCGTATCCAGGTCGACAAAGCCGTCACCGGTACGGTTCCAGTTGCGGTATTTGTGATCGTAGTTGGGCAGCATGTAGTAACCCGGGTCGAACACCCGGGATGACGCGGTCACCACGCCCGCGTCCAGCCCCGCGATCGCTACCGCCGGCTTGATGGTCGAACCCGGCGGATAAAGGCCACGCAGGACACGATTGAACAGCGGCCGGTCGATGGAGTCGCGCAGCTCGGAATAGGCCTTGAAACTGATGCCGGTGACGAACAGGTTCGGGTCGAAGCTCGGCTGGCTGACCATCGCCAGCACCTCGCCGGTTTTCGGGTCCAGCGCCACCACCGCGCCACGACGCCCGCCAAGCGCGGCTTCAGCGGCTTCCTGCAACTTGATATCCATGCTCAGGACGATGTCCTTGCCGGAAATCGGTTCGGTACGCTTGAGCACCCGCAATACGCGTCCGCGGGCGTTGGTCTCGACTTCCTCGTAACCCACCTGGCCGTGCAGTTCCGGCTCGTAGAAACGTTCGATGCCGGTTTTGCCGATGTGATGGGTGCCGCTGTAATTGACCGGATCGAGCGACTTCAACTCTTTCTCGTTGATCCGCCCCATGTAACCCACCGAGTGGGCAAAGTGCGCACCCTGCGGATAGTGACGGACCAGTTGCGCGACCACTTCCACCCCGGGCAGGCGGAATTGATTAACGGCAATGCGGGCGATCTGCTCTTCGGTCAGTTCAAACAGGATCGGCACCGGCTCGAACGGCCGTCGCCCCTGGCGCATGCGCTTCTCGAAAATCACCCGATCCTCGGGCGTCAGCTCCAGCACTTCGACGATCACATCGAGCACTTGCTGCCAATCGCCAGAGCGCTCGCGGGTCATGCTCAGGCTGAAGCTGGGTCGGTTGTCGGCAATCACCACGCCGTTGCGGTCGAAAATCAAGCCGCGGGTCGGCGGAATCGGCTGCACATGGACGCGGTTGTTTTCCGACAGGGTCGAGTGGTATTCGTACTGGATGACCTGCAGGAAATACAGGCGCGCGATCAGCACCCCAATGAGCAGCACCACTGCAATGGCACCGAACACGACGCGGCCACGCACCAGACGGGCGTCTTTTTCGTGGTCCTTGATGCGGATCGGTTGGGACATGAGGGCGCAACTACTTGTGGTAGGGGTGACCGGACAGCACTGTCCAGGCACGATACAGCTGCTCGCCGATGAGGATGCGCACCAGCGGGTGCGGCAACGTCAGCGGTGATAGCGACCAGCGCTGATCGGCACGGGCGCAGACTTCCGGTGCCAGCCCTTCGGGGCCGCCAACCATGAAGTTGACCGTGCGCGAGTCCAGCCGCCAGCGATCGAGCTCGACCGCCAGCTGCTCGGTGCTCCAGGGCTTGCCGTGGACTTCGAGGGTGACAACGCGCTCGTTTGGCCCGACCTTGGCCAGCATGGCTTCGCCTTCCTGACGGATGAAGCGCGCCACGTCGGCGTTCTTGCCACGGGTATTGAGCGGTATTTCCACCAGTTCCAGCGCCAATTCGGACGGAAGACGCTTGGCATATTCATGCCAGCCTTCTTCCACCCACTTGGGCATGCGGGAACCGACGGCGATCAGTCGCAGTCGCACAGCCGTTCCTTATTCCTGGTCTTTGTTGAGCTTGGTGAAATGCTCATGACCGACTTCAGGGCTGTGGTGTTTGCCATCAGCGGCACGGCTCTGCTCGGCACCTTTCCACAGGCGCTCCAGGTCGTAGAACTGGCGGGCATTGGAGGTCATCATGTGAACGATCACGTCGTCCATGTCCAACAGCACCCAGTCGCTGTCGCCCTTGCCTTCTTCACCCAGCGGCTTGATGCCCAGGGCTTTGACGGCTTCGCGAACCTTGTCCAGCATCGCGCCGATCTGGCGGTTGGAGGTACCAGTGGCGATGATCATGTAGTCAGTGATGCTCTGCTTGTCGCGAACATCGATCACCAGCACGTCCTGGGCCTTGACGTCTTCCAGGGCGGCTACGGCGATCTTGACCAGCTCGTCGCCTTTTGGCGGTTCGGCAGCCAGTACCTTCTCAGGCAGCGGAGCGCTCTTGAACGTGCCTTTGCGTTTAACTTTGCTTTCGTTGTTGCTCGTCATATAAAACTCGTTTTGCTCGTATGTTCGGGCGCTTCGGTACACGTTGTTGCCACGTGCCTTGAAGCACTCCTATTCAGTTCGACGCACGGTAAAGTCCGTGCGCATCGATGTAGGCCAGGACCGCGTCGGGCACCAGGAAACGTACCGACTTACCGCTGGCCAGCAGTTGACGGATCTGGGTGGCGGATACCGCGAGCGGTGTCTGCCAGACGAATGCAATCTGTCCGCTCGGCCCCTTGAGGGCCAGCGGGTCGCTCACCGAGCGCGCTGCCAGCAGGTTGCGCAAGGCATCCGGCGGTTCGCTGTCGGCATCCGGGCGTTGCAACACCAGGATATGGCAATGCTGGAGCAACTCTTCCCAGCGGTGCCAAGTGGGCAGGCCGCAAAATGCGTCCCAGCCCAAAAGCAGAAAAACCTGGGTCTCGGCGGGCATTTCGGCACGCATCAACTCCAGGGTATCAATGGTGTAGGACGGTTTGTCCCGCTGCAATTCGCGGTCGTCCACCACCAACGGTGCCACACCGGCCACCGCGCATTCGACCATCGCCAGACGGTCTTTCGCCGACACCTGCGGCGTACCCCGATGGGGCGGCCTGGCACTGGGTGTCAGGCGCAGTTCATCGAGCGCCAGCGATTCGGCGACTTCCAGCGCACCCCGCAAATGGCCGATGTGCACCGGATCGAAGGTCCCGCCCAGTACGCCGATGCGTCGAGGTGCAGGCGCGCTGGCGGTGACCGGGGCTGACGGGTCGAGGTCGCCCAAGTCAGACCGGCTCCTGTCCGCGCAACTGGCCATCACCGACCACGATGTACTTCTCGCAGGTCAGACCTTCGAGACCGACCGGGCCGCGGGCGTGCAGCTTATCAGTAGAAATGCCGATCTCGGCACCCAATCCGTATTCGAAGCCATCGGCGAAGCAGGTCGGGGTGTTGATCATCACCGACGAAGAATCGACTTCAGCCACGAAACGCCGGGTGTCGCCCTGGTGTTCGCTGACAATCGAATCGGTGTGATGGGAGCCAAAATGGTTGATGTGCTCGATCGCCTGGTCAAGCCCGTCGACCACGCGGATCGACAGGATGGGCGCCAGGTACTCGGTGCTCCAGTCCTCTTGCGCGGCCGGCACGGCGTCGATGATTGCCCGGGTACGCTCGCAGCCGCGCAGTTCGACGCCTTTTTCGCGGAACTGGGCCGCCATCGCCGGCAGGAAATCTTTGGCAACGATTTGATCGACCAGCAGCGTCTCCATCGCCCCGCAGATGCCGTAGCGGTAAGTCTTGGCGTTGAACGCGATGCGCTGGGCTTTCGCCAGGTCGGCGTGCTCGCTCACGAAAACGTGGCAGATACCGTCCAGGTGCTTGATCACCGGCACCCGGGCATCCCGACTGACGCGCTCGATCAGGCCACGGCCACCACGGGGCACAATGACGTCGACGTATTCAGGCATGCTGATCAGCGCACCAACGGCAGCGCGATCAGTGGTTTCCACCACTTGCACCACGGCGGCCGGCAGATCGGCCTCGGCCAGGCCGCGCTGGATGCAGGCGGCGATGGCACGATTGGAATGAATGGCTTCGGAGCCGCCGCGCAGGATGGTCGCGTTGCCAGACTTCAGGCACAGGCTGGCCGCATCGATGGTCACATTCGGCCGTGACTCGTAGATGATCCCGATCACGCCAAGCGGGACGCGCATCTTGCCCACCTGGATACCCGACGGGCGATAGCTCATGTCGCGGATCGCGCCGACCGGGTCGGGCAACGCCGCGACCTGGCGCAGGCCAACGATCATGCCGTCGATACGCGCCGGGGTCAGCGCCAGACGCTCGAGCAGGGCCGGCTCCAGACCATTGGCGCGACCAGCCGCCAGGTCCAGCTCATTGGCCGCGGTCAATTCGCCGCGGGCTGCATCCAGCGCATTGGCAGCCGCCTGCAGCGCGCGGTTTTTCTGCGCGGTGCTGGCACGGCCGATCACGCGGGAAGCCTCGCGGGCAGCGCGACCCAGGCGGGTCATGTAGTCAAGAACGGACTCAGTCATGGTCTGGAGTGGTCTTTGCTAAGGTCTTGGTAAAGAGTAAAGCGGCAGATTATAGCTGTCGCGTCCGCCGACTAACAGCGGTGACGGGCGGATGGTCGAAATCGAGGGCAATTTGCCGACGTTCAGCCGGGATTAAGCTGCAAATTGTTATCATCACGACTCACTCAGCCCTGATAAACGCCGTTCATCATGACTAACCTGACTGTTCGCGCCTCCGCCGAGGGCCTGCCCAAGGGCCTTCCGGACGCGTTTTTCGACCGCGACGCGCAAGTTCTCGCCCGCGATCTACTCGGAAAAGTCATCCGCCATCGGGTCGGCGATCTGTGGCTCAGCGCGCGGATCATCGAGACAGAAGCCTATTACTGCGCAGAAAAAGGCAGTCACGCCTCCCTCGGCTACACAGAAAAGCGTAAGGCTTTGTTTCTGGATGGCGGGCATATCTATATGTACTACGCTCGCGGCGGCGATTCACTCAACTTCAGCGCCCAAGGGCCGGGCAATGCCGTGCTGATCAAATCCGCCTACCCCTGGGTCGACGAGTTGAGCGGGTCGGCGAGCCTTGCGCAGATGTTGTTGAACAACCCCGACGCCCAAGGCCGCCCTCGCCCCTCGCAAAAGCTCTGCGCGGGTCAGACACTGCTCTGCAAGTCGCTGGGCTTGAAGGTGCCGGTATGGGACGCCAAGCGCTTCGATCATGAAATTTTACTGGTGGAGGATGTCGGACAGACCCCAGCCCACATCATCCAGGCCACCCGCCTGGGCATTCCCCATGGACGCGACGAGCACCTGATGTACCGCTTCGTCGACGCGGCCTATGCCGCCTATTGCACGCGGAACCCGCTGCGACGGGGCCAGGTCGAAGGTCGCGATTATCTGGTGCTGACCTGACTATGGAATGATCCATTGTGGGAGCGAGCTTGCTCGCGAATGCACCGGGTCAGTCGACATCAACGCTGGCTGATCCACCGCTTTCGCGAGCAAGCTCGCTCCTACAGGGGACCCGTAGCGTTTAAAGATGATATTCGCCCGCCAAGGGCCATTTGAATTCGATGGAGTTGTTTTTATGGGCCCATGGCTCGAAAGCGTGACCGGCTGGTTGACGGTCAACCCGCAATGGCTGGCGGCAGCGGTATTCATCGTGGCCTTTGTGGAATGCCTGGCGATTGCCGGCCTGATCGTGCCTGGCACCGTATTGCTGTTCGCCGTGGCGGTACTGGCCGGCAGCGGCGCGTTGTCGTTGAGTGAGACGTTGCTCCTGGGTTTTCTCGCCGGCGTGCTCGGCGACGTGGTTTCGTATTTCCTCGGCCGCCACTTCCATCAGAACATCCGGCGCCTGCCGGGCTTGCGTCATCACCCGGAATGGATCGCCGGGGCAGAAGCGTATTTCCAGCGCTACGGTATCGCCAGCCTGCTGGTCGGGCGCTTCATCGGCCCCCTGCGCCCGATGCTGCCGATGGTCGCCGGGATGTTCGACATGCCCTTCCCGCGCTTCTTCGCGGTCAGCCTGCTGGCTGGCGCCGGCTGGTCGGTGGCATACCTGCTACCGGGCTGGGCCACAGGCGCGGCGATTCGATTGCCGCTGCCCGAAGGCTTCTGGCTTGAGGCCGGCATCGTGGCCGGCAGCATTGCAATCATGGTCGGGCTGAGCGCAACCAGCAGCCTGCGCCGCCATCGCAAGGCCACGGTGTTCATTGCCGGCATGAGCTTGCTGATTCTGGCGGGTCTGTTTATCGGTTATCCCCACCTGGACGCCCTCGATCAGGGGGTCATGACCCTGGTGCAGGAGCACCGCAGCCCGACGCTCGATGAAGTGGCCGTGGTCTTCACCCTGATTGGCGAATTCCGCAACATGCTGATTTTCAGCGCCTTGCTGGTGGTGCTGCTGCTGATTACCCGGCAATGGCGCCAGCTGATCTTCGCCACCACCACCCTGCTCTGCACCGCGCTGGGCAACACCCTGACCAAACACTTTTTCGGCCGCGTGCGCCCGGAGGTATTGAGCGACCCGCTGACCAGCTACAGCATGCCCAGCGGCCATGCATCCGGGGCGTTTGCACTGTTCCTGACCCTCGCCGTCCTGGCCGGCCGCGGGCAACCGCCACGGATGCGCCTGACCTGGTTGCTGGTGGCGTGCTTGCCGGCGCTGGCGATCGCCCTCTCCCGCGTTTACCTCGGTGCACACTGGCCGACGGATGTGCTGGCGGGCGCGATGCTGGCGTCGTGTGTTTGTGCGGCGAGTTTGTGGTTGATTCAGCGTCAAACCTCGCTCAACGCCATGCCACCCAGGGTCTGGTGGCTGGTCCTGCCATCGTTGGTAGCGCTTTTCGGATTCTTCGTCTTGCGGCATCTACCGCATACGATGTTGCGGTATTCCTATTAACAAAGATTTTCAGCCAATCTAAAGTCGCCCCCCCAAAAAAACAATCCCGCTCGAACTGAGCGGGATTGTTTTTTACAAGTAGTAATTTAACCTCATATAAAAGGCAAACTACGATCACGGGAACAACCAGTGATTATTATGGAAAAGGGATTCTGTTAATAGCTTCGGCAGCCCGCTCCTCAAGAAAGTCATGCAGACGTCCGTCATATCGCTTAAATACGGCATCGAGCTCAGCGTCTACCTTATCCCGGATTTCAACATACCGAGCAGCCGGATTGCGGACCACCAACTCATCGGCGATTTGACGCCAAATCTCAGTCAGAATAAAAAAATACGCCTCCCTTTGTGAGGGATCAAGCGGGCTAAAAAAAGCAGGATCAACAACTTTAACATCCATAATTAAAACTCTCCTTGTTATGTCGATCCAGAAACCTGGACCACAAGGAAAACTTAATTAGAAGAACGTCGCCTTACAAGCATTTTAATTTTAAAATTAAAACAAAACAATTAAGCAAACAACTCCCCCTGCAACTCATCCAGCAACGCCTGAATCGCATCCAGCCGTTGCTGCGGATCATCAAGTTGCAGCAGGTCGATCTTGTCCACTTCGGCAAACGGCAACAGGTAAGCCAGCTGGTTGGCCAGCGACTGTTGTCCGGTGGCCTCGGTGCCCATGTTCAGCGCTTCGACCATCGGGTGTTCGGCCAGGGCCTTGAGCAAGGCCACCAGATCGGCGTCTTCGTCCTGCAGCGGCTGCTCAGGCTCGTCTTCCAGCCATTCGACCTCGGCGAGGATCAGCTGGTCGCGCTGGACTTCGGTGGTCAACACGTTGAACCGTCGCCCGCCCTCAACCCGTATCCCCAGCAGGCCGTTGTCCTGCTGCTGAAAATCGGTGATGCGCGCTTCACAACCGACCATGGCAAAGCCCTGCGGCGCGATACCGACTTCGCTCCCTTCAAGGATGCACACCACGCCGAAGCCGCCGCCCTGTTTCATGCAGCGACCGATCATGTCCAGGTAACGCGCCTCGAAAATCTGCAGATCGAGGATGCAACCCGGAAACAGCACCGTGTTCAGCGGAAAAAGCGGCAGACTCATAGACATATTCCTTACACCACCATCGACACCGCCAACGGCAGGAATACCGCCGTGGCCACGCCCATCAAACTCATCGCCAGCGCCGCGAAGGCGCCACATTCGTCACTTTCCTGCATCGCCACCGCGGTGCCGACCGCATGGGCGGTCATGCCCAGGGCCATGCCGCGAGCCTCGGGACTGTGGACACCAAGCCGGGTCAACAGGCTCGGGCCGAAGATCGCCCCGATTACCCCGGTGATCAGCACGAACACCGCCGCCAGCGCGGCGACGCCACCAATCTGCTCGGCTACCAGCATGGCGATGGGCGACGTCACCGATTTCGGCGCCATGGTCATCAGGATCATGTGTTCGGCCCCAAACCACCAGCCCAACAGCACGCCCATGCACGTGGCGACCACACCGCCTATCACCAGCGTAGTAAATATCGGCCAGAACAACTGTCGGATCCGCCGCAGATTGAGGTAAAGCGGCACGGCCAGCGCGACCGTCGCGGGACCCAGCAGAATGCTCAGGATCTCGGTGCTCTTGCGGTACTCGGCGTAGGTCAGGCCGCAGCCGACCAGCACACCGATCACCAGCAACATGGAGACCAGCACAGGCTGCAAAAAGATCCAGCGGGTTTTCTCGAACGCCGCCAAAACCAGCTGATAGGCGCCGAGCGTGATGCCGATGCCGAACAAGGGATGATGTATCACCGACGTCCAGGCGCCGTGCCAGTCCAGGATCATTGGCCGTCCTCAGGTTGAACATGGCGCTTGACCATGCGTTGCATGAGGACACCAGCGAACGCCATCGACAGCAACAATGACAACACCAGCGCGCCGACAATGGCCCAGAAATCGGCGGCGATGTCCGCGGCGTACACCATCACCCCCACGGCCGGCGGCACCAGCAGCAATGGCAGGTAGCGCAGCAGGCTGCTGGCTGCAAGGTTCAACGGCTCACCGACCTGGCCACGACCGATCAGAAATATCAGCAACAGCAGCAGGCCGATGATCGGCCCCGGCAGGAAGGGCAGGAACAAATGGTTGATCGCGGTGCCGAGCAATTGGAACAGCACCAGCCAGGTCAGGCCACGTAACAACATCAAAGATCTCCCGCAAAATCGGTCACCCGCATTGGCCCGCGCATTATAAGCACGCTTGCGCTATGGACCGGCATTCGCCATAAGCATGGTCTGTTGACCGCGGCCTTTTGCCATGGTGATCTAAAGTGGTAAATCCGGGAGGTCAAATCCCCCCACCTAAAAACTATAAAATCGATGAACCCAGGAGAGTCTCAATGCCCTATGTACCCGTTGCAGAGCTCAAAGATTATATCGGCAAGGAACTCGGACGTTCCGAATGGCTCACCATCGATCAGGAGCGCATCAACCTGTTCGCCGAAGCCACCGGGGACTATCAGTTCATCCACGTCGACCCGGTCAAGGCCGCGCAAACGCCCTTTGGCGGTACCATTGCCCACGGCTTTCTGTCGCTGTCGCTGATTCCGAAACTGATGGAAGACATCCTCGTCATGCCAGAAGGCTTGAAGATGGTGGTCAACTACGGTCTGGACAGCGTGCGCTTCATTCAGCCGGTCAAGGTCGATTCGAAGGTGCGCCTCAAGGTCGAACTGTCCGAGGTCACCGAGAAAAAACCCGGTCAATGGCTGCTCAAGGCCATCGCCACACTGGAAATCGACGGCATGGACAAACCGGCGTACGTCGCCGAATCCCTGTCGCTCTGCTTCGTGTAAGCCCTCCGGGATGCGAAGCAGCACAGGCTGTTTCGCACCGGCTGTTTTTCTACCGGCTGTATAAGGACACATAGCTGCGGCATACTCGGTCGCCTAATTGCCCGGAACCCGCTATGCGCCCACTTGCACTCCTCGCCTTGACCCTGATGCTCACCGCTTGCGGCGACGGCGAATCGCTATTGCCCGCGGATGCCCGCCTGCCGGACGGTGGACGCTATCGCGGGGAGCTGGTCAACGGGTTGCTGCAGGGCCAGGGCCGCATCGACTACCCGAACGGCAGCTGGTACGCCGGCGAGTTCGATCAGGGCCAGTGGCATGGCCAGGGTGAATGGCATGGCAGCAATGGCGAGGTCTATCGCGGGCAGTTCAAGCAAGGCCTGTTCGATGGCCAAGGGTCCCTGACCACCAACGGTGGCAGTTACGACGGTGGCTTCAAGCTGGGCCGACGCGACGGCGAAGGCACCCTCAAAGAACACGGCATGCTTTACCGGGGCGGGTTCAAGGCCGACCAATATTCGGGGCTTGGCCGCCTGGAGCTCGAAGATGGCAGCGCCTATCAGGGCCAGTTCGCCCACGGCAAGCCCAATGGCGATGGCCAACGCAGCGACGGCAGCGGCAATCAATTCACCGGGCACTTCGTCGATGGTCAGCTGGAAGGCAACGGAACCTTCAACAGTGCCGAAGGCGATATCTATGTCGGCGGGTTCAAGAACAACCAATTGCACGGCAAGGGTCGTTATGAAAACGCCGACGGCGACGTCTGGCTGGGTCAGTTCAAGGAAGGTTCGCTCAACGGCAAGGGCGAATTGATCGGCGCCGACGGCAGCCATTACATCGGCCACTTCAGCGACTGGCGCTTCACCGGCCAGGGCCGCTTGAACCTGGCCGACGGCAGCTTCTACACCGGCCAGTTCGACAACGACACTTACTCCGGGCGCGGCACCCTGGTCCTCACCGACGGTTCCGTGCTCAGTGGCACCTGGATCAACGGCCAGCGCGTGCGCGATGCCGAGGGCAAATTGCTGCCCGACACCCTCGAGCTTGGCTTGCTGGCCCAGGGGCGCTTGCTCGAAGAGGCGCTGAGCAACGTTCCAGCCTCGACCCCGGCCGTGGAGCTTTATACCCTGACCCTTGGCGGCGACGGCAAGCAGAGCGTGTTCCTGCGCGAATCCGACTATGTCGCGAACATGCTCACCAGCCGCTTCGGCGCCTATGGCCAGATCCGCCTGGTGAACCATCGCGACCACCTCGGCGACCGGCCGATGGCAACCCGGGAGAACCTGCGGCGCGCCGCCCAGACGCTGGCCGAACGCAGCGGCCCGGAAGACCTGGTGTTCATCTACCTGACCAGCCATGGCACCAGCGAGCACGAACTGGTGCTCGACCAGCCGCGCATGGAACTGGCGGACCTGCCCGCCGACGAGCTTGCCGCCGTCCTTGCCCCGCTGAAAAACCGCGACAAGATCATCGTGATCTCGTCCTGCTACTCCGGCGGTTTCATCCCCGCCCTGAAGGACGAACGCACCCTGATCATGACCGCTTCGCGAGCTGACCGCGTGTCCTTCGGCTGTTCCGAAGAAGCTAACTTCACCTACTTCGGCGACGCCCTGTTCGCCCAGGCGCTGAACCAGACCGATGACCTGGAGCAAGCCTTCAAACTGGCCAAGGCCACTGTCGCCGAGCGCGAGCTGGCGGACAATTTCGAAGCCTCCGAACCGCAGATCTGGGCACCGAAAACCGTGCTCTCGCATTGGCAACTGTTACGTAAGCAGCAGGCACGAAAAGCGCTGCAAAGTGTCTCCATTGACAGCAAGGATGCAAAGAACAACTAAGCTGAACTGTATCAAGGGAGAAACATTATGTACTTGACGCCTCAGCACGTGTTGCTTGCCGGAGCTACTGGTTTGACCGGTGAACACTTACTCGATCGCTTGCTCAACGAGCCAACGATATCGCGAGTATTGGCCCCCTCGCGCCGACCACTGGCCGAACATCCGCACCTGGAGAACCCGGTAGGCGACCCCACTGAGTTCCTGCCGCAATTGAACGGCCGCGTCGACATCGCCTACTGCTGCCTGGGCACCACCATCAAACAGGCCGGCTCTGAGCAGGCGTTTCGCGCGGTGGACCTGGACATGGTGGTGGCGTTCGCCAAGCGTGCCCGGGAGATGGGCGCACGGCACCTGATCGTGATCAGCGCCCTGGGCGCCGATCGCAGGTCCTCGATTTTCTACAACCGGGTCAAAGGCGAAATGGAATATGCCTTGCGCGCGCAGGACTGGCCGCAGCTGACCATCTGCCGTCCTTCGTTGCTGTTGGGCGAACGCACCCAGCCACGCCTGGGCGAGCAGTTCGCCGGGCCCTTGTCGAAACTGATTCCCGGCAAGTACCGAGGCATAGAAGCCTGTCAGCTGGCCCGCGCGATGTGGCGCCTCGCCCTGGAGGAGCAGGATGGGGTGCGGATTGTCGAGTCGGATGAGTTGAGGAAGCTGGGCAAATAGATCAAAAGATCGCAGCCTTCGGCAGCTCCTACAGGGTGTACACCTTCCCAATGTAGGAGCTGCCGAAGGCTGCGATCTTTTGTTTTTACAATCCGCCGGTTGCCTGGAAACTCACGCCGATCACCGTCAGCAACGACAATGGCAACAACAGTGTGTCGAGCAACGCACTGGCCGGCAGATCAACACCCGGATAGCTCGGTGCCTCGGCGCCGAAGCGGTCCATCGCGCAACAACCGCCATTGAGCGCATACAAATCCAGCCGCGTCCCGGAGTACACCACTGGCGCGCCTGGCTTGGCCGCATCCAGCGTACGCGCCGTCGCACATCCCGCCAGCTGTAACGCCAGCACTATCAGCAACCACTTACTCATCGCTGGTCAGATGGTATTCGCCCCAACGCGGCAGCATGTCCTGGGGAATGTTCAGCAGATTGAGGATCCGCGCCACGACGAAATCGATCAGGTCGTCGATGGTTTGTGGCTGATGGTAGAAACCCGGCGAGGCCGGCAAAATCGTCACGCCCATGTTCGACAACTTGAGCATGTGCTCCAGGTGAATGCTCGAATATGGCGCTTCACGGGGCACCAGGATCAACTGCCGGCGCTCCTTGAGCGTGACATCGGCGGCGCGTTCGATCAGGTTGTTGCACGCTCCCGTCGCGATAGCCGACAGGGTCCCGGTGGAGCACGGCACCACCACCATCGCCGCCGGCGCACCGGAGCCCGAGGCCACCGGGGACATCCAGTCTTCCTTGCCGTAGACCCGAATCTGCCCGGCGGCGGCACCGGTGTATTCGGTGAGGAAGGCCTGCATCATCTGTGGCTTGGCCGGTAGCGTGACGTCGGTTTCGGTGGCCATCACCAGTTGCGCGGCCTTGGAAATCAGGAAGTGCACTTCGCGCTCTTCGCGCACCAGGCAATCGAGCAGGCGCAAGCCATACTGGGCGCCGGAAGCGCCCGTCATCGCCAGCGTGATGCGGTCCGGACCGTTACTCATTTGAGCGCCTCGGCCAGCTTGCCGTGCAGGCCGCCGAAGCCGCCGTTGCTCATGATCACCACGTGGGTGCCCGGCTGGGCCTGGCTCTTGACCCGCTCGATGATGCCTTCCAGCGAGTCGCTGACAATCGACGGTACCGTGCACAGCGCCGCGGTGCCGGCCAGATCCCAGCCGAGATTGGCCGGTGCATACCAGATCACCTGGTCGGCATCGACCACGCTCTCCGGCAAGCCGTCACGGTGCGCGCCCAGCTTCATGGAGTTGGAGCGCGGTTCGATGATCGCAATCAACGGCGCATCGCCAATGCGCTTGCGCAGGCCGTCGAGTGTGGTGGCGATGGCCGTCGGGTGGTGAGCGAAGTCATCGTAGATGGTGATGCCGCGCATCTCTGCGACTTTTTCCATGCGTCGCTTCACGCTTTTGAAGGCGCTCAATGCGGCGATGCCCATGGCCGGAACCACGCCAACATGGCGCGCGGCAGCCAAGGTGGCCAATGCATTGGCCACGTTATGCTGGCCGGTCATGTCCCAATCGACCACGCCTTGAGTGACGCCTTCGAACATCACTTCGAACTTCGAGCCATCCTCACTGAGCAGCTTGACCTGCCACTGCCCGCCGGCACCGGTGGTTTGCACCGGGGTCCAGCAACCCATCTCGATCACGCGCAGCAAGGCCGGTTCGGTAGTCGGATGAATCACCAGGCCTTCGCTCGGGATGGTTCGCACCAGATGGTGGAACTGTCGCTCGATGGCCGGCAGATCCGGGAAGATATCGGCGTGGTCGAACTCCAGGTTGTTCAGGATCGCCGTGCGCGGACGGTAGTGAACGAACTTGGAGCGTTTGTCGAAGAACGCGCTGTCGTACTCGTCGGCTTCGATCACGAAAAACGGTGTGTCACCCAGGCGCGCCGATACCGAGAAGTTCTGCGGTACACCGCCGATCAGGAAGCCCGGGCTCATGCCCGCGTGCTCCAGCACCCAGGCGAGCATGCTGCTGGTGGTGGTCTTGCCGTGCGTACCGGCGACCGCCAGTACCCAGCGGCCCTGCAGCACGTGGTCGGCCAGCCATTGCGGGCCGGAAACGTAAGGCAGGCCTTTGTTCAGCACGTATTCGACCGCCGGGTTGCCGCGCGACATGGCGTTGCCGATGACCACCAGATCGGGGGCCGGGTCCAGTTGCGCCGGGTCGTAGCCCTGGGTCAACTCAATGCCCTGAGCCTCGAGCTGAGTGCTCATCGGCGGGTAGACGTTGGCATCGGAGCCGGTCACGTGATGGCCGAGCTCTTTGGCCAGGACCGCCATCGAACCCATGAAAGTGCCGCAGATACCCAGAATATGAATGTGCATAGTCGACCTCGTAAAACATGGCCGCAGGTTAGCTTAGGGAGGGGAAAATCGCACCTTGTGTTTGAGCTGACCCATGCTGCTTCCCTCTACACTATTGCATCATCCGAAAACACTTGGCATCAGAATGCGCTGTTCCAGGCTGGATTTACCTTGATAATGCCGCTCATCCCTTGAACGTTCACTTGGAGCAGTCCGTGAAGAACAACACTTCCCAGATCAACATCGCACCTGCCTCAGGCACGAAAAAACTTTCCGCTGGACAGCGGAAATTCAACGGGCTCATCAAGAAGATCGAAAAACAACGCCTGGTGCTTCAGGAATGGCAATCCGCTACTCCCCTGTATATCGAACGTTGGCATCTCGAGTTCGCCCCCCGGCTCGAGCAATTTCATCAATGCAATGTTGAGCTTGTGCATGCCCTGGATCATCTCAGCGAACGGATCAAGCTCTCGAAAGTCGATCGCCGGACCTTGGTTCAGGAAATCCTTGACCAAGCTTACTCATTGATCGATCGCGGCTGTAATGAGGAGCAGGAAGCCGCTTTGAAAGCGCTGTACAACAAGCATAGCGGCGGTGACTTTGATGCTGATGAGCGTGAAGGAGACGAATTACTCAAACTCGGCCTGAAAGACATATTCGGTGTTGAGTTGGACGATGATGTCGACATGCAGTCCCCTGAAGACATTGCGCAAAAAATTCTTGAACAGCAGCAAGCTGAACACACCGCACAGCAGCAAAAACCGGGTAAAAAAAACGCACGCCAGCAGCGCCTGAAAGAAGAGGCTGCCCAAGTCAGTCAATCTATTCGCGAGGTTTACCGCAAACTGGCCAGTGCCCTGCACCCCGACCGGGAAACCGATCCGGACGAGCGTAAACGAAAGACATCTCTGATGCAGCGCGTCAACCAGGCATATAGCGAACGGAACTTGCTCGAACTGCTGCAACTGCAGTTGGAAATGGAGCACATCAATGCGAGCACTCTTGAAACTCTGTCTGCTGATCGACTCAAGCACTACAACCAGGTCCTGACCGAGCAACTGGATGAGTTGGAACTGGAAGTGCTCAACCTTGAACTGTCTTTCAGGCAACAATTCAATCTCGAGCCATTCGATGAGCTATCCGTTCAGAACCTGCCTGACATCTATCAACACCAACTCGACATGTTGATCACTGACATCGAAGAGCTAAGCGTTCTGCATGAACAGCTCAAGGATCCTAAAGTCCTGAAATCATGGCTAAAGCAACTACGGCAATATCAGAAGACCATGGAGTTTGATGAAACTCTATTCGATGACTTCCCGGATACATTTTTTCGTTGAGCCACAGTTGTTCAGGTTCACTCAAATACCCACTCCCTAACGGGAGATCCCGTGCTTGCGTAGCTTCCTGTAGAGGGTATTGCGGCTGAGCCCCAACAGCTCAGCCGTATTCGTCATATGCCACCGCGTATGCTCCAGCGCATTCAACAGCGCCAGCCGCTCGGCATCTTCCAGCGGATGTTCGCAAGGCTCTTCAATTTTTGGCACGACCACCGGCTGCGCCTGACGAATCATCGCCGGCAGATCCTCCAGCCCGATCCGTCCGCCGTCACACAACGCCGCCAACGTACGCAACACATTTCGCATCTGCCGCACGTTGCCCGGCCAGGCGAATCCCAACAACGCCTCGCGCGCCGGCCTGTCGATCAGCACGGTTTCCCCGCGCGCCTCCTCGGCCAGCAGAAAGTCGAGCAACTGCGATTTGTCACTGCGCTCGCGCAACGCCGGCAACGCGACTTCGAGCCCATTGAGCCGATAATAAAGATCCTCGCGAAAACCGCCGTCCTGCACCCGCTCCAGCAGATTGCGGTGCGTGGCACTGATGATCCGCACGTTGACTGATTCCGGCTCGCCACCGATTGGCACCACTTGCCGATCTTCCAGCACGCGCAACAAACGGGTCTGCATGGCCAGCGGCATGTCGCCGATTTCGTCGAGGAACAAGGTCCCGCCATCGGCCTGCTGCAGCTTGCCGCGCATGCCCTCCTTGCGCGCACCGGTGAAGCTGCCGCCGCGATAGCCGAACAGCTCACTCTCGATCAGGCTTTCGGGGATGGCCGCACAGTTGAGGGCGACGAAGGCTTTTTCCGCTCGCTGGCTGGCCTGGTGGACGGCCTTGGCGAAGGCTTCTTTGCCCGAACCGGTTTCGCCGTTGATCAGCAAAGGGACGTCCCGCTCGTATACGCGCAGGGCCTTGCGGAAATCCGCCTGCAACGTTGGATCGCCGAGGCAAATGCCCGACAGGCGCGAGCGCTCTTCCACCACCGGGCCTGGCACCAGCGGCACCGGCGTTACCGGCGCTTTACGCGACTGCCCGCGCAACACGGCGAACAGGTTGCGTCCGTCACGGGTGCGCAGTGGCCAGCTGGCGCTGGCGTTGACGCTCGCGCGGCCGAGCAGTTCGTCCAGCGAGCAGTCGAAAAACGCCTCCACCGGCTTGCCCAGCAAGCCGCCACGGATATGCCCCAGCAGGTTCAGTGCGCTCTGATTGACCGCGCAGATCCGCCCTTCACCGTCGAACGCCAGCAGCCCTTCGCTGAACAAACCGACGGACTCGGCCTGCAGATGAAAACGCAGCAGCCATTGATTGTCGAAACAACGCAGGAAATAGCAGCTCTCGATCATCTTCGCCGAAAGATTGACCAGGGCCATGGTGTGAAACTGACTTTGCCGCGAAACCTCGTGCCGGGCAGAGGACACGTCGAGAACCGCCAACAGCTCGCCGTGCGGATCGAATACCGGGCTTGCCGAACAGGTCAGGCCGGTGTGTCGCCCGCGGAAATGCTCATCTTGGTGAATGGTCAGCGACTGGCGCTCCACCAGGCAGGTGCCGATGCCGTTGGTGCCTTCACAGGCCTCGCTCCAGTCGGCGCCCAGCCAGAGACCGGCACACTCGAAAATCTTGCGTTCGGCCGGTGCCGTCACGCAATTGAGGATCACCCCGCGAGCATCGGTCAACAGCACAGCGTGGCCGGCACCGGAGAGTTGCTGATGAAGGCTGGTCATTTCATTACCGGCGATGTGCAGCACCTGCTGCAAGCGCTCGCGGCTTTCCAGGACGCGGCCATGTTCCAGCACCGTCGGCGCCATGGTCAGGGCGGGGTCGAGATGATAGTCCTCCAGGCACCGCAGCCAGGAACGGGCGATGGACGGGTCGCTGCCCGGCCCCTGCAGGTGGGCCTTGCCCTGGGCGACGGTCAATACCTGCTGGGCATGGCGACTCAAATGGTTGTCGTGCATTTCTTATTATGCTCCCCGGGGCTCGGCGACCCGTGCATGCGGTGATGCCGAGCATCCTCCAGCCGGGCCAGCATTGCAATGCTGGCGAGACCGGCCAGTCACAGCCTGTGCCAGAAACGGTACAAAGTGTCACGAGCACTGTACCGAAAGCGTCACAAGCACTCTCCGCCCGTCCGACAAAAACCGCGCAAGGCCTTGATTTACATGACCTGCAAGGCAGTGGCCCGACCCTTGCTCTACGCTTAAAGCAAGCGCACACGCGCGTCTTCCTTATAAGCACAAGAACCAAGGAGAAAACATCATGCGTTACGCTCACCCCGGTACTGAAGGCGCTATCGTTTCGTTCAAAGCCAAATACGGTAACTACATCGGCGGCGAGTTCGTCGCGCCTGTCAAAGGTCAGTACTTCACCAATACCTCGCCAGTGAATGGCCAACCCATTGCCGAATTCCCACGCTCCACGGCCGAAGACATCGACAAGGCCCTGGACGCTGCCCACGCGGCCGCCGATGCCTGGGGCGCCACGTCCGCCCAGGCACGCTCGCTGGTGCTGCTGAAAATCGCCGACCGCATCGAACAGAACCTGGAACTGCTGGCGATCACCGAATCCTGGGACAACGGCAAGGCCGTGCGCGAAACCCTCAATGCCGACATCCCGCTGGCTGCCGACCATTTCCGCTACTTCGCCGGCTGCATCCGCGCCCAGGAAGGCAGCGCTGCCGAAATCGACGGCAACACCGTGGCCTATCACATCCATGAACCCCTGGGCGTCGTCGGGCAGATCATTCCGTGGAACTTCCCGATCCTGATGGCCGCCTGGAAACTCGCCCCGGCCCTGGCCGCCGGTAACTGCGTGGTGCTCAAGCCTGCCGAGCAAACCCCTCTGGGCATCACCGTACTGGTCGAGCTGATCGGCGACCTGCTGCCACCGGGCGTGCTGAACATTGTCCAGGGTTACGGCAAAGAAGCCGGCGAAGCCCTCGCCACCAGCAAGCGCATCGCCAAGATCGCTTTCACCGGATCGACCCCGGTCGGCTCGCACATCATGAAATGCGCCGCCGAAAACATCATTCCGTCCACCGTGGAGCTGGGTGGCAAGTCGCCGAACATCTTCTTCGAAGACATCATGAAGGCCGAACCGTCCTTCATCGAAAAAGCCGCCGAAGGCCTGGTGCTGGCGTTCTTCAACCAGGGTGAGGTCTGCACCTGCCCGTCCCGCGCACTGGTGCAGGAATCGATCTATGACGAGTTCATGGCCGTCGTGATGAAGAAAGTCCTGCAAATCAAACGTGGCGACCCGCTGGACACCGACACCATGGTCGGCGCCCAGGCGTCCGAGCAGCAATTCGACAAGATTCTTTCCTACCTGGAAATCGCCAAGGGCGAAGGCGCCGAGCTGCTGACCGGCGGCAAGGTGGAAAAACTCGAGGGCAACCTGGCCTCCGGTTATTACATCCAGCCGACCCTGCTCAAGGGCACCAACAAGATGCGCGTGTTCCAGGAAGAAATCTTCGGCCCGGTGGTGAGCATCACCACCTTCAAGGACGAAGCCGAAGCCCTGGCCATCGCCAACGACACCGAGTTCGGCCTCGGTGCCGGCCTCTGGACCCGCGACATCAACCGTGCCTACCGCATGGGCCGCGCCATCAAGGCCGGTCGTGTCTGGACCAACTGCTACCACCTGTACCCGGCGCACGCCGCGTTCGGCGGGTACAAGAAGTCCGGCGTCGGCCGTGAAACCCACAAGATGATGCTCGACCACTATCAGCAGACCAAAAACCTGCTGGTGAGCTACGACATCAATCCGCTGGGCTTCTTCTAACCTGGCGCGACACCGCGTAACGGCTTTCGCTGGCAAGCCAGCTCCTACAAGGATCACACCGCACCTGTAGGAGCCGGCTTGCCGGCGAAGGCGCCCTCATTGACATAACACTCAAGGCCTGGCCGCTCTGGCACGGGCTTTGCCTGCCCGTATCACACCCAAACGCAACACACGCAAGTCCAACAAGATCAAAAAAAAACAGCGAGGACTTATGACTTCTTCCACACAGCTCAAACCCACACTCGGCACCCTGCATCTATGGGGCATTGCCGTTGGCCTGGTGATCTCCGGCGAATACTTCGGCTGGAGTTATGGCTGGGGCACCGCCGGGACCCTGGGGTTCCTCGTCACCGCACTGATGGTGGCAACGATGTACACCTGCTTCATCTTCAGTTTCACCGAATTGACCACGGCCATTCCCCATGCCGGCGGACCGTTTGCCTACAGTCGACGGGCCTTCGGTGAAAAAGGCGGATTGATCGCCGGCATCGCCACCCTGATCGAATTCGTATTCGCGCCGCCGGCCATCGCCATGGCCATCGGCGCCTATCTCAACGTGCAATACCCGGAACTGGATCCGAAAATCGCCGCGGTGGGCGCCTACTTCGTGTTCATGACCCTCAATATCCTCGGTGTCAGCATCGCCGCCACCTTCGAACTGGTGGTGACCGTGCTGGCAGTCGCCGAACTGCTGGTCTTCATGGGCGTGGTTGCGCCAGGCTTCAGTTTCAGCAACTTCGTACTTAATGGCTGGTCTGGCTCCAGCGAATTCACCATTGCTTCCATTCCCGGCATTTTCGCGGCCATTCCCTTCGCCATCTGGTTCTTTCTCGCCATCGAAGGCGCAGCCATGGCCGCCGAGGAAGCCAAGGACCCGAAACGCACGATTCCCAGGGCCTACGTCAGCGGCATCCTGACCCTGGTGTTCCTGGCCATCGGCACAATGGTGATGGCCGGTGGCGTCGGCGACTGGCGCCAGCTGGCCAACATCAACGACCCGCTGCCCCAGGCCATGAAAGCGGTGGTTGGCAACAATTCAACCTGGATGCACATGCTGGTGTGGATCGGGCTGTTTGGCCTGGTGGCGAGTTTCCACGGGATCATTCTCGGCTACTCGCGCCAGTTCTTCGCCCTGGCCCGCGCCGGTTACCTGCCGCGCAGCCTGGCCAAGCTCTCGCGCTTCCAGACCCCGCATCGGGCGATCCTGGCCGGTGGGGTCATCGGCATTGCGGCCATCTACAGCGATGGCCTGGTCAACCTGCAAGGCATGTCGCTGACGGCGGCCATGATCACCATGTCGGTATTCGGTGCCATCGTGATGTACATCATCAGTATGCTGAGCCTGTTCAAGCTGCGTAAAACCGAGCCGAACCTGGAGCGCACCTTCCGCGCGCCGGGCTATCCGATCGTACCGGGGATCGCGCTGTTCCTGGCGCTGGTGTGCCTGGTGGCGATGGCATGGTTCAACACCTTGATCGGCCTGGTCTTCCTCGGCTTCATGGCCGCCGGCTACCTGTATTTCCAACTGACCGCGCGGCAACGTTCCGAAGCACCGGCGGACGCTATGCTCGAAGGGATCTAGTTGCACCGGCGCCGGGCCCGTTGCCCGGCAACGCCCTATGGACGTGCACACCCCCCTGTAGGAGCTGTCGAGTGCAACGAGGCTGCGATCTTTAAAAGCAAGATCAAAAGATCGCAGCCTCGTTGCACTCGACAGCTCCTACAAAGGGTCGGAAATGAATTTGAGTTATTTGGAGGACACCGCCCATGGCCGTATTTGCCCATTCCGTCGGCGCCCAGACCTACCGCTTCGAAAACCTCAAGGAAGTGATGGCCAAGGCAACCCCGGCGCGCTCCGGGGACTATCTGGCCGGCATCGCCGCCCTCAACGACGGCGAGCGCGTGGCTGCGCAGATGGCGCTGGCCGACATCCCGCTGAGCCACTTCGTGCAGGAAGTGCTGATTCCCTATGAGGCCGATGAAGTCACCCGCCTGATCATCGACACCCACGATAAACAGGCTTTTGCGGTGGTCAGCCATCTCACCGTCGGCGGTTTTCGCGACTGGCTGCTCAGCGACGCCGCCGACGAACAGGTCCTGCGCGCCCTCGCCCCCGGCCTGACCCCGGAGATGGTGGCTGCCGTCTCGAAGATCATGCGCGTACAGGACCTGATCCTGGTCGCGCAGAAGATCCGCGTGGTCACGCAGTTCCGCGGCACCCTCGGTCTGCGCGGCCGCCTGTCCACCCGCCTGCAACCCAATCACCCCACTGATGAACCGGCCGGCATCGCTGCGAGCATTCTCGATGGCCTGCTGCACGGTAACGGCGATGCCATGATCGGCATCAACCCGGCCACCGACAGCATCGCCTCGATCTGCGCCATGCTGGAAATGCTCGATGCGATCATCCAGCGCTACGAAATCCCGACCCAGGCCTGTGTGCTGACCCACGTCACCACTTCAATCGAAGCGGTCAATCGCGGCGTCCCCCTGGACCTGGTGTTCCAGTCGATTGCCGGCACCGAGGCGGCCAACGCCAGCTTCGGCATCAATCTGAATGTGCTCAAGGAAGGTTACGACGCCGGGTTGAGCCTCAATCGCGGCACGCTCGGCAAGAACCTGATGTATTTCGAAACCGGCCAGGGCAGCGCCCTGTCGGCCAATGCCCACCACGGCATCGACCAGCAGACCTGCGAAACCAGGGCCTACGCGGTGGCCCGCCATTTCAATCCGTTCCTGGTGAACACCGTTGTCGGATTCATCGGCCCCGAATATCTCTACAACGGCAAACAGATCATCCGCGCCGGCCTCGAAGACCACTTCTGCGGCAAACTGCTGGGGGTGCCGATGGGCTGCGACATCTGCTACACCAACCACGCCGAGGCGGACCAGGATGACATGGACACCCTGTTGACCCTGCTCGGAGTGGCCGGGATCAATTTCATCATGGGTATCCCTGGCTCAGACGACATCATGCTCAACTACCAGACCACGTCGTTCCACGATGCGCTGTACGCCCGGCAGACGCTGGGGCTCAAGCCTGCGCCGGAGTTCGAGCAATGGCTGGCGAAAATGGGCATCTTCACCCAGGCGGACGGCAAGGTCCTCTTCGGTAACAGCCTGCCGCCGGCCTTCCGCCAGGCCCTGGCGCAATTGGGATGAGTGATATGGAAAAACCACCCTTCGATCCGCACAACCCGTGGCTGGAACTGCGACGCCTGACCCCCGCGCGCATTGCCCTGGGCCGCACTGGCACCAGCATGCCCACCCGTGCCCAGCTGGACTTTCAGTATGCCCACGCCCAGGCGCGAGACGCGGTGCACTTGCCGTTTGATCATGCCGCCCTCAGCGAGCAACTGGCCGAACGGGGTCGTCAAAGCCTGTTGCTGCATAGCGCAGCGCCTGATCGCAACAGCTACCTGCAGCGCCCCGATCTGGGGCGCAAATTGAGCGTGGAATCGGCAAAAAACCTGCGCGAATACGCCACGGCCAATCCTGGCGGAGTCGATCTGGCCATCGTGGTAGCCGATGGTTTGTCGGCATTGGCGGTGCATCGCCATACGCTGCCGTTCCTGGCGCGCTTTGCAGAGCAGAGTTCAGCCGACGGATGGTCAATCGCGCCCGTCATACTGGTGGAACAGGGGCGAGTCGCGGTAGCCGACGAGATCGGCGAACTGTTGGGTGCAAAAATGACCGTGATCCTGATCGGCGAACGCCCTGGCCTGAGCTCTCCAGACAGTCTGGGATTATATTTCACCTACAATCCAAAGGTCGGCCTGACCGACGCCTATCGCAACTGCATCTCGAATGTGCGTCTCGAAGGCCTGACTTACGGCATGGCGGCACACCGTTTGCTGTATTTGATGCGCGAGGCGTGCCGGCGACAGTTATCCGGGGTCAATCTGAAGGACGAAGCGCAGGTGCAAACGCTGGAATCGGACGCAGGAGCGGACCTCAAAGGAAATTTCCTGCTTGATGCGCCCCAAACCTGAACCGCTTCCGCATTGCGCTTTCTCACCTTTTTCAGGCAGGATCGACGCACGGCTGCCAGTGAGTACCCTTTGCCGCCAAAGCACGTGAAGACAGCCACTTGAAGACGAGACCTACCATGCGGATTATTCAAGCGACCCTCGAACACCTGGACCAGCTGACCCCGTTGTTCGTCAAATATCGCGAGTTTTACGGCTCCCTGGCCTATCCGGACTCGTCCCGGGCGTTCCTCGAGAAACGCCTGCGTCGCAAGGAGTCGGTGATCTACCTGGCCCTGTCCGATGACGACAGCAACAGACTGCTGGGCTTCTGTCAGCTGTACCCGAGCTTTTCTTCGCTGTCGCTCAAACGCGTGTGGATCCTCAACGACATCTACGTCGCCGAAGACGCCCGCCGCCAGCTGGTTGCAGACAACTTGATCCGCACCGCGAAGAAAATGGCCAAGGAAACCAACGCCGTGCGCATGCGCGTGTCCACCAGCAGCAACAACGAAGTGGCGCAGAAAACCTACGAATCCATCGGATTCAAGGAAGACACCGAGTTCAAGAACTACGTATTGCCGATCAGCGACGAGTTGTAAGGTCAAAAGAGATCGCAGCTTTCGACCGAAGGCTGCGGTCTTGTCCTCAATTCACCCTGAAATCCCCTGCTACAAACCCTACGCGCTTTTCACTTCCCAGCCCGTATAATCCCGTACTTTCCGGCTTGTAAGAAATACTACCTCCTGTCTGTAGTCTTACGCGAAGTCATCCGCAGGCCTGCCAAGTCGGGCCGTTACCACAGGTGCCGTCCATGGATTTCAACCCGCTCGATCTCGTCCTGCATCTCGATGTCTACCTCGATTTGCTGGTCACCAACTACGGGCCATGGATCTACGCCATTCTGTTTCTGGTCATTTTCTGCGAAACCGGGCTGGTGGTCATGCCCTTCCTGCCGGGCGATTCACTGCTGTTCATCGCCGGCGCCGTTGCGGCCGGTGGCGGCATGGACCCGGTGTTGCTGGGCGGCCTGCTGATGCTCGCGGCCATCCTCGGTGACAGCACCAACTACATCATCGGACGAACGGCCGGCGAGCGATTGTTCAGCAACCCGAACTCGAAGATCTTCCGGCGCGACTACCTGCAGCAAACCCACGACTTCTACGACAAGCACGGCGGCAAAACCGTGACCCTGGCGCGTTTCCTGCCGATCATCCGCACCTTTGCCCCCTTCGTCGCCGGCGTCGCGAAAATGCCCTACCCACGCTTCTTTGCCTTCAGCGTGCTGGGCACGATTCTCTGGGTCGGTGGCCTGGTCACCCTGGGTTACTTCTTCGGCAACGTGCCGTTCATCAAATCCAACCTGTCGCTGCTGGTGGTGGGCATCATCCTGCTGTCGCTGGTGCCGATGATCATTGGCCTTGTGCGCAGCCGCCTTGGCGGTTCGAACTCCAAAACCGCATCGCGCTGACAGCATGTGGTCCCTTGGCGCCTGGCGCCGTCGGCGCACCCTGGCCAAGCACCCGATCGCCGACGAGATGTGGCAACGGGTGCGCCATCACCTGAGTTTTCTCGATGGCATCAGTGCCGCCGAAGACCAGTGGCTGCGCGAAGCCTGCGTCCTGTTCCTGCAAGACAAACACCTGACCGCCCTGCCCGGTGTCGAGCTGCATCAGGAACAACGCCTGCTGCTCGCCGCCCAGGCTCAACTGCCGTTGCTACACCTGGGTGACCTGAACTGGTACCAGGGTTTTCACGAAATCGTGCTCTACCCCGACGATTTCCTCAGCCCCCAGCGCCATCGTGACGCCAGTGGCGTCGAGCACGAATGGGACGGCGAGCACAGCGGCGAAGCCTGGCAACAAGGGCCGATCATCCTCGCCTGGCCGGGCGTCATGGCCAGCGGCGGCTGGGAAGGCTACAACCTGGTGATCCACGAACTCGCGCACAAGCTCGACATGCTCAACGGCGACGCCAACGGCCTGCCACCGCTGCACTCGGACATGCGGGTGAGCGACTGGGCCAGGGTCATGCAGCAAGCCTACGACGATCTCGACCGCCAACTGGAGCGCAATCCGGACGCCGAGACCGCCATTGATCCGTATGCCGCGGAAAACCCGGCCGAGTTCTTCGCCGTCACCAGCGAATACTTCTTCAGTGCCCCGGATTTGCTGCACGAGGCTTATCCACAGGTCTATGAGCAACTGAAGCTGTTCTATCGCCAGGACCCACTGGCAAGGCTGCGGCAACTTCTGGCCGAGAACCCGGTCTATCAGGCACACGACTAAGGTCTACACGACCTCTGGTACGTGGCGTCGACGTAGGAATATGCCTATAATCGCCGCCACTTTTTGGTCAATCCGGCCAAGTGTTTCTGGTCAACTAACGGGGGCAACGCCCAATGAGCTACAGCAAGATTCCGGCTGGCAAAGACCTGCCGAACGACATCTACGTCGCGATCGAGATTCCGGCCAACCACGCGCCGATCAAATACGAAATCGACAAAGACAGCGATTGCCTGTTCGTTGACCGTTTCATGGCCACCCCAATGTTCTACCCGGCCAACTACGGTTACATCCCGAACACCCTGGCTGACGACGGTGATCCCCTCGACGTGCTGGTCGTAACCCCTTACCCGGTTGCCCCAGGCTCGGTGATCCGCGCTCGTCCAGTCGGCATCCTGAACATGACCGACGATGGCGGCGGCGATGCCAAAGTGATCGCGGTTCCACACGACAAGCTGTCCCAGCTGTACGTCGACGTGAAGGAATACACCGACCTGCCGCCGCTGCTGATCCAGCAGATCGAGCACTTCTTCGCGAACTACAAAGATCTCGAAAAAGGCAAATGGGTCAAGATCGAAGGCTGGGCCGGCGCAGACGCCGCCCGCGAAGCGATCACCAAGTCGGTTGCTGCCTATAAAGGCTAAGAGCAGCTGCAGGCTTCAAGCCGCACGCTTCAAGAAGAACCCCGGTTGATCCGGGGTTTTTTTTGCGCGTCTGTAAAGCGGATTAAACAATTCGTTTAACGCGCTGCAATGCCGGGTTTTCCTGTTTATTTTTTACCCAACGCGCCTCACATCCAGTCGTAAATTTCCCTCGAAATTTGAACGAGCCGTTTATTCAAAGCCCCGGCGGGCGCCAGTAGACTCCCGTTCATGAAAAAGAACACTAGCGGCCCACGGTTTAAAGCGCTCCTTGAAGCAGCGAACATCACGACGACAGGATTCGCCGAATTCCTGGATACGGCTCCGCAAAATGTACACAACTGGTACACCCGCGGCGTCCCCGCCCATTGCATGGAAGAAGTCGCCCGGAAACTCTCGGTCAACAGCGACTGGCTGAAAACCGGCGAAGGCTCGAAAGACGCCAGGCACCTGCGCCTGGTCGACGACACCGGCCACACCTTCGACGCCCAGGCCATCCGCGGTGTCTACACCGTGGTCGAGCCCACCGACATCGAACTGCCCTTCTACAAGGAAGTGATCACGGCCCCCGGCTCCAAAAAGACCCACGTCATCGAAGACCGCGGACAAAGCCTGCGCCTGCCCCGCAGCCACCTCGACTCCCTGGAAATCAACCACGCCGATGCCATCGGCGCCGCCATGATCGGCAACAGCATGGCCGAGAAAATCGACGACGGCTCCACCCTGGCAATCGACCGCGGCCTGACCCAGATAGTCGACGGCGAAATCTACGCCATCGAACACGACGGCATGCTGCGCATCAAATACCTGCACCGAATGCCCGGCAATGCCTTGCGCATGCGCAGCCATAACCGCGCCGATTACCCCGACGAAATCTTCCGCCCCGCGCAAATCGAAGAACAGAACATCCGCGTACTGGGCTGGGTGTTCTGGTGGTCGACACTGAACAAACGACGACCACCGCTACCGTTCCTGTAGCCCCAGGAAACGCCAACTCACACACCAGACTGGGAATTCTGCAAAAAAATCAGTATGCTGCGCCCCACATTTGCGCATCACCCCGCCAAGCGGCCCTGATCGCACCGACAAGGCAGATGACTTTCTCGCCAAGTCCCACAGCCGGACGCAAGATCCGGGTGTACGTTTTGAAGGCTGGCGCGGTTTACCAAAAATGAACCAAGCCAGTCCCCGAGAAGCCGGCCACAAGCCGGCTTTTTAATGCCCGCCAGAAAGCCGACTCGTCTGAAAAAACTCGGGATAACGCCCTCCGGGCTTTTGAATGGAAGCCGTCCCGAGTCGCCTCGAGTGAAATCCCCCCCCTCGTATGCACTGCCCAAAAATCCGAGCTATACCTCTCGCTGGCTGTCCGAAAATGCAAGATGCATTTCTGATGTCTGCATAGTGTCCGCGGACCTGATCCCCAGTTTTCTTTGCAACTGCCCATAACCTGCAGTTGCTCATAACTAACGAGGTGAAAATGAACAGGATGTCATACAGGGGCTGGACGATCGCTGCGGCAGTTGTCGTAGCGGGATCAACGCTTTTCGCGGGGTGCGCGGGCAAGAACGATCCGATTGCGCAGGCAGACAAGGCGGATGTAGCCAAGGGCGTGGCCGCGCCGAGTCTTGAGCAGACCAAGGCGATCGCCGAGGAAGGATTTATCTACGGTTTGCCGCTGGTCATGAACTATGCCGTGATGAACGAGTTCGCAGTGGACCCCAAGTCCAGCCAGTTCAAGGCCCCCTTCAATCAGCTGCACAACGAGCATCGGGTCGCGACGCCCGCCGATACCGCGGTCATTACGCCAAACAGCGACACGCCGTACTCGATACTCTGGGCCGACCTGCGCGCGGAGCCGCTGGTGATCACGGTGCCCGCGGTCTCCAAAAAGCGTTACTACTCAATACAACTGATCGACGGCAACACCTATAACTATGGCTACATCGGCAGTCGGGCGACTGCCAGCGCAGCCGGCAGCTATCTGGTTGCAGGGCCTGACTGGAAGGGTGCGACACCTCCGGGCATCGACAAGGTGTTTACGTCCTCGACCCCCTTCGCGCTCACCTTGATCCGCACCCAGTTGTTCAATCCGGCCGACATGCCAAATGTCGAGAAGGTGCAGGCGGGCTACAAGATCCAGGCGCTGTCCGCCTTCCTTCATCAACCCGCGCCGCCCGCTGCGCCGAAGATCGATTTCGTACCGGCGACCACGGCAGGTATCAAGGCCAACTTCTTCGAGTACCTGTCGGCCGCGATGGAGTATGTGCCAGCATCGGCTGACGACAAGGCGATCCGGGCCAGGCTGGCCAGCATCGGGGTCGGTCCCGGCCGGAAATTTGAATTCAAGGACCTCTCGCTCGAGCACAAGGCCGCGGTCCTTCTTGGGATGAAGGCCGGTGACGAGAAGGTCGACAAGTTTCTCTCGAGCGGCATGAAGAATATCAATGGCTGGAACGTCGGTGCGTTCTTCGGTGATCAGGCGTTCTACCAGTCCAACTGGCTCATGCGTGCCGGTGCCGCGAAGGGCGGCCTGTACGGCAACGACGCCGCCGAGGCGATGTACCCCTTCACGCGCACCGACGGCAGCGGCCAGACGCTCGATACCAGCAAGCACAATTACACGCTCACCTTCCCGGCCGGCAAGCTGCCGCCCGTCAATGCCTTCTGGTCGGTGACGATGTACGACGGCAAAAGCCAGCTGCTGATCAAGAATCCGCTCAACCGCTACCTGATCAATTCGCCGATGCTGTCAGCCATGACGAAGAACGCGGATGGCTCGCTGACCCTGTACATACAGAAGGATTCGCCGGGCAAGGCCAAGGAGCCCAACTGGCTGCCCGCACCTGACGACACGGTGTATCTGGTGATGCGTCTCTACTGGCCGAAGACCGCACCGCCTTCGATTCTTCCCGCTGGCAACGGCAGCTGGCAGCCACCGGCGCTGGTGGTCGCGAAGTAGGGTGAATGTTGCGGCTGCTTGCGCCTGGCAAGCAGCCGTTCGCGCGACTGGCGATTTACGGATAACTGAACGCCTTCACCAACGTCAACTCCCCCACCGCCCGCATCGGCACCAGAAACGTCTCCATCTTCTCGCTCGGCGTCCCTTCCTCGGTAATCACGGTCACCTGCGCCGTCGTCAGCGGCTGAACCGCATCCTCCTGCCCTTCTTCATCACTGCGATACCCACCGCCAAAGTAATTCACATACACCAGATACTGCCCCTTGATCGGCGCAGGCATGGCGAAGATTTCCGGGCCGTAGCCGGTGGTGACGTCGACGTCGAGGGCGGCGCCGTTGGCCACGGCGCGGTCGCCGTACCAGATGTGGGCGCCGTCCGGGGTGATCAGGTGCAGGTCGAGGTCGGTGCCGTCGCTGTCCCAGGCCAGCAGTACGCGCAGCTTGGCAGGAGTCGCGCCTCCACTGGCGTTGAGGAACTGGGTTCGGTGGCGTTGTTGGCCGTCGGGGCTGCGGACTTCGACGCTGTTGCTGCCGTTGGGGAAGGAGAATGGTCGATCGAAGCCGCCTGATGGATCGATTTTCAGGGGCATGCTGACGCCGTTGACGATCAGCCGGCCGGGGTCGCCGTTCTTCGGCGCAGCTTTGATCTGACCAGCGATGCGCGCGGTGTTTGCCTGGCCTGCCGGGGTGTTCACCGACGATGCCGGGTAGTTGACGACCTGGCGAAAACTCTCGCCTTCACCTTCGGCTGCGCCGGTTCGCCAGCCGCCGGAGGGGGTGTCGAGTTTGACGCTGTCGGCGGCGGTTGCCGGCGATAGCATGGCGATCGCGCAGAGCAGCAGCAAGACCTGTGGGTAACGATGGGTCATGGTCTATTCCAGCAAAAGGTGGCGGGCGAGCCCTTCGATGTAGGTTTCATCCTGGCCGTTGGGGTGCGCTTCGAAGGCCAGGTGCAGGTATTCGTGGGTCAGGTCGAGGCGGTCCTGCAGGGAGAGCACGCCGCGCACGTAGAGGCGCTGGCGTTCGCGGTCGACGAAGGGGCGGCCGAAGGCCAGGCGGCAGACGGCGAAGGTGCTGACTTCGTTGTAGCCGGCTTCGCCTTCCAGGCGCGGGCGCCAGCTGCGGCGCTGCTTTTGCAGCCAGTCTTGCGCGGCGGGCAGCGCTTCGCAGGAAGCCACAGGATTGTCCCAGCGGCTGAGGCTGGCGCGTGGGTAGGCGTGGAGCAGGATGGCGTCGTAACGCTGGCCGGCGCTGGCTTGTTCCACGGCTTGTTGCCAGGACAATTTGTCGAGGCCTGGCTGGTTGGAGTGGTAGGTCACCGTGCTGCCGGCGAGCACCAGGTCGCTGGTCCAGGCGGCGATGGCGCGGGTATCCGCAGTGGCCGGGCGTGGGGCGACTCGCTGGCGCTGGCTGCTGTCGTCGATGCTCAGGCAATCACCGTGACGGGTGGCGTTTTGCAGCAGGTAGGTGCGGATGGCCACGGTGAGGGCCTTGGCGGCTTCCGCGGGTTCCGCGCTGGCCTCACGCTGCAGAACTCGGGCGACATATTCTTCGCGATCCAGTCGGGCGACCAGTTTGTCCTTGAATAAAAACAGTTCGCCGTCACTGTGGATATCCAGTTGGTTGCCGTTGACGAACTCGACGCGGTAATCGCCCTGCAATTGGCCGGAGGACACCACGCGGTCACCTGACATGACCCGCTGAAGTGGATAACGCGAGAACAGATCGACCTCGACACACTGCCCCGCCTCCGCCGGCCAGGACGCCGGCACCACCACAGACAACGCCTGGGCGTAGTCGCGCAGGACCCGCTGGCTGGTTCCGCGCCCTCCCGCCCAGATCGGCGTGCCATCCGCTGTCCAACCGGCGAATCCACCTTGGCGCGATGCCGCATCCCGATCCCCCAGCCAGCTCCAGGTCTTTACCCGCAAGCGGCTACCGAGCTCGCCCACGACGTTGCCATCCGCCGCGTTCAACAGCACATCCAGCAACACGCGACGCGCCTGGTCCTGCGCCGGCATCAGCGCCAGCGCGCGCAACAATTCAACCACCGACACCCGGGTGGCGGGCTGCAATGACGGCAAGTCCAGCAGCCACTGCGGTGCCTGTCGTGCCTGCCAGTATTCACGCCAGGCGCCAGGGTCAAGCGCCAGGCGCGCCGGCTCGAAATACAACCCACAGGACTTCACCAACGCCTGATCCCGCTCGACTTTGCCACCCGCAGCGCAGCAATAGACTTCCTCTTTCGACTGCCCGCGACACTCATACGCCGGCTCCCGCGCGCCGGTATCCACCAGCCAGGCGTACACAAACAGCTTCCAGACACTGCCCAGGGGCGCCTGCAGACTGTCGGCCAAGGGCTCGCGCGACAGCAGTTGCGTGTGGCTCAACGTCAGCAGTTGATCCTTGTAGGCCAGCCGTAACGGTTCCTCCTGCGCTGTGACCAGCGCGGGAATCAGACTCAGCAGCAACCAGACCCAAGGCCGATGCATGTCAGTGAACCGTCACCTGACCGAGCGCCGGTTTCTGCTCCTGGGCCTGATGCTGCGGCGCGTAGACCTGCGTGAAGCGCGCCGGCGGCAGGTTGAACTGGCCTTTCTGCGAGAAACGCACCAGGTGACGCAGGCGCAGCTCCCCGCTCAAGGCATCCACCGGAACGGCGTAGGCCATTTGTCCCGGCTCGAAACGGGCCTTCTCCAGCGCAGACGGTTCGGTCCCGGCCTTGCCCATGAGCTTGATGCCCCAAGTCGTGCGCTCGACATCCGCGCCCGGTGGCAGCGGTACTTCCAGCAGGCCATAGCGCAAGGGTCTGGCGGCTTTGCTGGTCAGGATCACTTCGTCGAGATACAGATTGTCGCTGGACAACGGCGCATGGCCGACCGGCTGCAGCTTGAAGGTGAAGGCTTCATCGCCCGGCACCAGTTGCGACAGGCGACGGGTGATGGTCACGGGCAGCGGATCGACCGCTGGCTGCTGGCTCTGGAAGCTCAATGCGGCGCTCAGTGGCCGCTCCTGCGCACCGCTCAACGACAATACGCCGGGTACCTGTGCGCCTTGCCAGGTCCAATAGACTTCACCCGTGGCGCCCTGCTCCTGCTTCCAGCCGTCGCCCGGTTTCAGGGCCACGGCCGGCGCGGCCTGTTCGATGCTGCGTTGCAACCACGTCAGTGCCAGCGCGCGTTCCAGGGTGGATTGCTGTGGCAGCAGACGTTGCAACAACGCTTGCGCGTGGGCCTGATCGAAAGGCTGCAGTGACGCATTCAACGCCTCGGCAAACGGCTCGGAGCTGTTGGCCAGGCGCTGCTGCGCGTCGGCCAGTTGCCGCTTGAACGCGTCCGGCAAAGCGACCTTCGATTGCGCGGCTAACGAGGCAGTCAAGACGCGGGCAGCGGCCAGGCCCAATGCCGAATCCGGATCCCCCATGACCAGGCTATCGCCCGCCACGTCCATGACGTTCTCGGCACGCCCCTCACCTGCCTGCATCAGATCTTCCATCAAACCGCTGAGCAAGGTGTTGACCGGCAACTGCATTTGCCTGGCGAACGACAGGATCAATGCCCGTTGCAGCAGCGGAGTGCTCTTCGCCTGTTTCGCGTACACCTCCAGCACCCGCTGCCAGTGTTCCGGCGGCAGACTCAGTTCCAGCACCCGGCTGGCGTGCCAGTCGGCGTAATAGGCGTAGGCGGTGAGAAACGCGTCCGGCTCGCCGTCCATGCCCCACCAGGTGAAGCTCGCCGAAGGACCAGCCATCTGCACCAGGCGCAGGCGGCTGTTCTGCATGATCAGACGCAAGCGATCGCGCACCTGCGGGTTAGACGACAAGGCGGGATAGGCGATGCTCAGCGGCAGCAAACCGCTGGCGGTTTGCTCGACGCTGCCATACGGGTAGCCCAGCAGGTCATCGAGGGCCGCACGGAACAGCGCTTGCGGGCTGTCATCCAGGCGCAGGCGAATATCCGTGGCATCCGCCGGGAGGGTCAGCGGCGTCTCTGCGCCGGCCACGTCCAGGCGCTGGCTTTGCGTGACTTGCCAGCCTTCGCCGGTTGCGCTCAGGCGCACGGCCAGGGCATCGGCGGTTTTGCCGTCCTGCACCAGTTCAGCGCTCCACTCGCCATTGACCAACTCGAACGCTGGCAACGGCAGGTAGTTGATGCCGCTGTTGAGCGTGACAGGAACCCGTTGATCGCTGCCCGCGTAATGAATCACCAGCTCAGCTTTGACAGGGTTTTGCGCCTGGCTGAAAGCAAACACACCGAGATCCGGTTTGTCGCCCGCGCGGAATTTGCTCGGCCCGCTCCACTTCAGGTACAGCGGTTTCTCCGAGCGTACGAACTGCTTCTTCTGCCCGACCTGGCCGTCATCGGCGATGGCCCGGGCGGTGATGCGCCAGCGGGTCAGCGAGTCCGGCATCTTGAAGGTGAACCGCGTCTTGCCGTTGGCGTCGGTCACAAGCTCCGGTTGCCACGCGGCGGTGTCGACGTCTTCGCGACGCGGCCGCTCCAGCACTTTCACCCCGCGCTCGCTGCGGTTGGCCTTGCCCGGCGCGCCGGGGCTGCCGGGCAATGCGACGTCGTAGCTGATGAACGACAGACTGGCGCTGGTGCGCACGTTGTTGCGGCGCGGATGGTAGAAGAACTGGTCGATGCTGGGGGCGATTTCCGGTTGCAAGGCATAGACCATTTCGTCGACCACACTGACCGTCAGATGCGCCGGGATCGGCTTGCCGGCGAACTGCGTGGTCAGGTCCACCGAAACGGTGTCGCCGGGTCGGTAGGTCTCTTTGTCCGTGGCGATGGCCACGTCGATCTGCGGCGTGATCACCTTGATCCCGGCGTTCTGGAAGCTGTACTGGCCGCCCTTGGTGTACAGCACCGAGAAGGTCAGGTTCGGCGCGAAGCTGTCCTTTACCACGATGCGCGCGCGGTATTGAGTGTCGCTGAGTTTTTCCAGCTTCAGCCAGTCGCTGCCCTTGGACAGCAACGCCGTGGCCTCGACCTTGTCGCGCTCCAGCGACAGCAGCGCATCGTTGATAGGCTCGGGGAAGGTGATCAACGCCAGCGCTTCGTCGCCGGCTTTGTACTCGGGTTTGTCGAGGACGATTTCCACGGTGCCCGGTACGGCTTTGACGCCCTCGCCGGTGACCGAATGACCGGTGGCGCCGAGGGTGCGGCCGTGGTCGTCCCTGAGTGTCAGGTTGTAGGTGCCGGGACGCTCGAAGGCCAGGGTGAAACCTTTGTCGGTTGCCGCGAGTTTACCTTCGCCAGTGCTCTGGTCTTCCAGGCGAACCCAGCCATAGCTGCCCGGGGTGACCGCTGCACTTTGTTCGCTTTCGTTGACGTACCTGAACGCAACCTTGTCGCCCACCGCACTGAAGCGCCGGGGTGCACTCAAGCGAAAATTCGCCGCGCCGCGATCGATGAGGATTTCCTTGGTGGTCTTGACCCGATACGCCGCGCCATCGCTGGCGAACACCGTGAGCATGTAGCGACTCGGTTTTTCCGCAGGCGGCAAATCGAGGACAGCGTTGCCCTTGGCGTCGGTGGTCAGTTCGGTGCTGGTCAGTTCCACCGGGAATTGCCCGAGGTATTGCAGCTCGTTGTCGACCATCGACAGTTGCTGGGCGCGCAGGCTAAGGCTCAGTTTGGCGTTGGCCACCGGCTTGCCATCCGGATACAGCAGCACCAGGTTGCCCTTGACCGGTTCACCGGTGCGGTAGTCCTGCTTGGCCAGGTTCAGGGAGATTTCGAAGTGCGGCTTGATGTACTCGGCCACGCGGAAGGCGCTGCTGTAGGCCTGCTCCTTGTAGTTGGAACGCAGCTCATATCCACCGGCCACGGCGTTGTCCGGCAACTGGAAACGACCTTGAGTGCCGGCCTTGGAATCGAGTTTCAGGTCCAGGCGTTGCAGCGCCGTACCAGTCGCATCGAGCACCGTCACATTGACGTCGGCAGCGGTTGGCTGCACCGAATCCCGGGCATTCTTGAACTCGCGCCCGACGATTTTCAGCGATACCCAATCCCCTGGCCGGTACAGCGGGCGATCGGTGAAGGCAAAGAGTTTGGTGTCGTAGATTTCGCTGTCGTAGTAGAAGTTTTCCGAAACGAAAACCCCACCCTCTTCATCCTCACCGATCACGAACGAACGTTCGGGGCTGACGTGTTTCAGGCGCAGCAAACCATCGGCGTCAGTCGCCCCGCTACTCATCACACCCAGGCCATCGGTCCACAGCACATTGACCTTGGGCACCGAGCTACCCTCGTGTTTGCGCGCGGCCCACACCAGCAGTTCGTCCCCGGCAATCTTGCTCACCGCCACGGTGTTGGAGACGAAGACCATGGTGGTCGCACGGTACTTGCCGATCAACGCTTCCACCAGATACAGCCCCGGTTTCAAGTTGCCCAACGGGATGTAGACGTTGCCCGGCGCGACACTGACGAATTCACTGGAAGACCCGGCGAGGTTGACGCCTTCAGGCGGCTGGATCGGTTTGGCTTGCCACAGCGGATAACGAAACTGGCTGACCACCGGCAGTCCCGGAATCAGCGCGAATTGCGGCTGCGCGTCGTAGGGCGTTGGCGCGGCCATGGCGCTACCCATTTTCAGTTCCGGCACCTGCTCGGTGACTTGTTTACGCGACTCGTAGGAAAACGCCCGCTGCATCACCCGGCGGGATTTGCGGTACCAGTTGTCCCACAGGTAGGCGAGCGTATTCGACAAGCCTTCGCCCTTGAACTGGCCGTCACTGACCACCCGGTGCAGGTTCTTCTGGCGTTTGAGGAAGTCGAGCGGCTTGTCGATGCGATACACCCGAATGTCGGCGCCGCCGTAGGGTTCCATGCGCAAGCGACGGTAGTCGCGACCCGGCGCTTCGAGGCGAACCATTGCCTGTTCGTCGCTGGCAAAACTGCTGTCGGCCAACAGGAAAAAACTCTCACCGGCCACCGGCGTGTAGCCACTGGGCTCGACGGTGTCTGCGGCGTTGGCCACCGATACAGGCAGCACCAATACCAACAACAGGGACAGAAAACGCAGCATGCGGGCACCGGTCATTGGGAGAGAAAATTCAGTCGATAGACGCCGATGAAGTTGGGGTTGGCTGCATCGGGTATCCATCGGGTGTCCTTCCATGTCATGAGTTGTTGCAGGCTTGCCGAGCGCATGCCGTTGTCGGCGGGGGTGGTGGTGCCGGTGTGATAGGCGATGTAGCGGCCCATCCAGATCATCAGGTGCTGGTCGTCGCCCTGATCGAAAAACATCAGGTCGCCGGGGCGTGCCTGTGCGACATCGCGGCCAACCAGTTGGCTGTTGAACTGAATCAGCTTGATCGCGTTGACGTAGGGCCCGACCTTGCCACCACCCTGCTGCCACTGCTGGGCGAGGCCGCGCTGGGCATCGCTCAGTTGCAACTCCGGCGGCAGGTAGCGGTTGGACAGGCCATTGCTGCGCAGCCATTTGTCATCATGGACTTTCAGCGCTTCGTTGGCGGCAAAACGCACCAGCCCTGCGCAGTCCTGCTGATACCAGCGCGGGCTCGGGCCCTGGCTCAGTTGCTCCTGGGCGATGCGCACGAACCAGGCGCGGAATACCTGGGATTGCTGCGGGTCGAGCGCCGGTGCGTCGACGGCCCGGGCGCCCGCGCTCAACAACAACGCCAGCACTCCGAGGCTGCGGATCAGTGCGTTCACAGCGCTTTCCACTCCAGCGGCAGCCATTGCCAGTGGCCATCGGGCTCGCTGCCCTCGGGCAGGGTCAGGGCGTACTTGCCGTAACCGCCGAGCTTGCGCAATTTCGGGATCAGGTAGGTTTGCGCTGCGTTGTAGAACACCGGTTCCATGTCTTGCGGCAGGCTGTCGAGGGTTTCGCGCTGCATCAGTTGGGCCATGGAGTCCGGGCCGAAATACACCGGCATCAGCAGGTCCTTGGGCACCACGTCGGCCATCGGCGGGAAGCGTTTGTCGAGGGTGCCGAGGGCTTTATCCACCAGCTTGTCGTCGAGGGAAAACAGTAGCGTCGAACCGTGACGCGCCAGGCTGACTTTCATGAAGGCCTTGCCGGTGATCTGATCGGGATCGGATGCATCCTTTGCCGCATAGGGACCGAAACTGGAGCTGACCTGGCGCTGCCATTGATGACTCAGGCCTTCCTGCTTCTCGACCACCGGGAACGCATGTTCATCGACCTTGCCTTCATAAGCGCCGACCATCGAGCCGAACAGTTTGCCCAGTTCACCATCGAGGCTGGCACTGTCTTCATCCTTGAGGCTGGCTACCAGCAGCGGTGTATACAGCCGCGAATCGGCGTACCAGCACAGGCCCGCCGCACCGCCCATGTGCTCGGTCAGCGCCTGGGCCGAGGCCTCGTCGGCACCGAGTTTGAGCAGCAGCGGCTGCTGTTGTTCGGCCGCCAGCGGCAGGGCCACACAAGCGCTGGCGCCCATGGGCATGGCTTGCCAGATCGGTTTGAAATCGAAGTCCGGCTGGTTGTCCAGTTCATCCATGGCGAGGAAGCTGTGCCAGCCCTTGTCGTCCATGTCGAAGCGCAACCCGGCGAAGTTCGGGATGAAACGCTGATACCCCATGGCCAGCACACTGGCATTCACCGACAGCCGCTGTTTCACCTCTGGCGCGCGGGGTTGCAGGCCGAAGGCCTCGGGAAACAGTTTGTCGCCGTTGAGCAGCGCGGCGATGGCTTGGGTCGAGACGCCGCCCGCTTCCTGCGTCGCCCCACTTTGCGGATCGTAGAGCCTGGTCGGATTCGACAGCACCACCAGCTTGTCGCCGTGGGAAGCAAACAGCAGCGCCTTGCTGGCGTTGTACGTGAGTTGATAGAGCGCCACGTCGTCGTTGCCGACTTTCACGTCCGCGAGTTTGCTCAACTGCGAATCATCCAGCGCCACTTTCGCCAGCGGCTCCAAGACCTTGGCCAGCCCGCCACGATCCATCACCAGCAGAAAATCCTTGAGCCGGCCGTCCGCCCCGCGCCACAACGCAACGTCCGCCGGTTGATCGAACAGCTGCTCGATTAGCGTGTCCTGCAACTTCAGGTCATGTTCGTAAATGATCCGCCGCAGGCTGCCAATCAGCCCGAGGCGATCGGCATGGGTCTGGTAATAGAAAACGAAATCTTCGGTCAGGGTTTCCTTGAGGAACGGCACCATCAGCAGGTCCTTGGGCAACTGGCTCAGGGAGTGGGTTTCGAGCAAACCATCAGGCCGGCTCATGCCGAGCTTTTCAGCCGCCAGTTGCGGTGCCGGGGCTTTGTTTTTATGCATCAGCCAGCCCATGCCAGCGGCCACGCCCGCGACCAGACACAGCCCGGCCACAATGACCGGCCAACGGCGGGACGGTTTGGCGCTCGGTGTTTCAGCCGCCGGTAAAATAGTGCTATCGCTCATTTCACAAAACCCAGTTCATCCGTGGAGCGGGATGCTTAATAGTTGAAAGTCTTGACCAGCAGCAGATCCCCGATCGCGCGCAGGGGCACGATGAAGGTTTCGCGTTTTTCGTCGACGGTGTTTTCGTTGAGCACCAGGTTGATCTGCGAGGTGATGACCTCGTTCTGGTTGCTGGTCTCATCGAAGTTATAGCCGCCGCTACCGAAGTTGCCCCAATAGTTGACGTAAACCAGATAGGTGCCATGCAGCGGCGCGGTCATGGTGAACATTTCCGGGCCAGGGCCGTCGACGCCGTCCGGGTCCAGGCCACCGCCATTGCTCATGGCCGGGCGCGCCCAGAACGCATGCTGGCCGTCCGGGGTGACGATGTGCAGGTCGAGCTCGGCTTTCGGATCGTCCCAGCCCAGCACCACGCGAATTCGCGCCGGAGTGCGCAGGTTGTTGGCTTCATAGAACTGCACGCGCTTGAGCGACTGGCCTTCGGCACTGCGCACTTCGACGCTGTTGGAACCGGCCCCGAATGCATAGGGCCGGGCAAAACGCCCCTGATCGTCGGTGTACAGGTTCAAAGGATTGCCGTTGACCGCCAAGGTATGGAGCCCGCGCTGTGCGCCGATGGCCTTGAGCTGGCCCTGGATCATCGTGCGATTGCGCTGCACACCGCGATCGATGGGGGGCGTGGGATAGGCGACTTGCGGGTTTTCCGTACGGTCGAGCAAACCGTTGAAGCGCCAGCCGCCCACCGGCTCCGACAACTCGGCACTCGGCGCGGCCAGGGCGGGCGCACAGAACCAGCCGATCAGCAGCAAAAGAAATGAGCGCATGTAACGCCTCCTGCCATGCATGACGAAACCTTGCGCCTGATCCTCGGCGCGTTACAGATGCGGATACTGCGTTTCGTCTGAAAGACCCAGGCTCGCGGGTCGTAGATGGCGCGAAGGTTAGACGCTCAGTCCGCGCCTAACAATCGGAGAACGCTGAAAATGAGGTGCGAATCACGCCGACGGCTGGACGGTGAGCCGAATAAAGATCATATTCGGCTCACTATATGAGCCGAATAGCCTTTCTAATCGGCTCACGTCCTCAGGTTGCAGATCAATTATCCTGAAACCCTGGAGCTGCCGAAGGCTGCGATCTTTTGATCTTGCTTCTAAAAAACAAAATCAAAAGATCGCAGCCTGCGGCAGCTCCTACAGGGGGCTTGCAGCGCCGGTGTATTTGCCCATAAACCCCCTATCTGCTAGTGTCGCGCCGGTTTAACGTCAACCGGAAATCGCCGCCATGGCCCGCAAAAAAGCTGCACTGGATTTCGAACAATCCCTCGCTGACCTGCAAACGCTGGTAGAGCGCCTGGAGAATGGCGAATTATCGCTGGAAGACTCGCTGACCGCTTTCGAGCAAGGCATCGGCCTGACCCGCGATTGCCAGGCGGCGCTGGCCCAGGCCGAGCAAAAGGTTCAGGTGCTGCTCGAGCGTGACGGCGAGTTGGCCGAGGAACCCTTCGACGCGGATCAACCAGAATGATTGAAGCGTATTCGGCGACCAGCCAGGCCCGCGTCAACGCCGCCATGGAAACCCTGTTCACCGCGCCGAGCCCTGAGCTGGCGCGGCTGTACGAAGCCATGCGCTACAGCGTGATGAATGGCGGCAAGCGCGTGCGCCCGCTGCTGGCCTACGCCGCCTGCGAAGCGCTGGGCGGCAAGGCCGAGCAGGCCAACGGCGCGGCCTGCGCAGTGGAACTGATCCACGCCTATTCGCTGGTGCACGACGATTTGCCGGCCATGGACGACGACGACCTGCGTCGCGGCCAGCCGACTACGCACAAAAAATTCGATGAAGCCTGCGCAATCCTCGCCGGCGATGGCTTGCAGAGCCTGGCGTTCAGCGCCCTGCTCGACCCGCGCCTGAGCAATGCCGACGCCGAGATCCGCCTGCAAATGGTCAGTGCGTTGGCCTTGGCGGCAGGTCCGGCGGGCATGGTCGGCGGCCAGGCCATCGACCTTGGCTCGGTCGGCCTGAAGCTCGATCAGCAGGCGCTCGAATACATGCACCGGCACAAGACCGGCGCGCTTATCGAAGTCAGCGTCAAGCTAGGCGCCTTGGCCAGCGGTCGCGCCGAGAGGGACGAACTCAAGTCCCTGCAGACTTATGCACAGGCCATCGGCCTGGCCTTCCAGGTCCAGGACGACATTCTCGACGTCGAAAGCGATACCGAAACTCTTGGCAAACGCCAGGGCGCCGACATTGCCCGCGACAAGCCAACCTACCCGGCCCTGCTCGGCCTCGACGCCGCCAAGGCCTATGCCCTGGAACTGCGCGATCAGGCGCTGCACGCGCTGCGACCGTTTGACGCGGCTGCCGAGCCCCTGCGCGACCTGGCCCGTTACATCGTCTCGCGCCGCAGCTGACGGCGTATCCGCCAAAAAAGACCAACGCGTGGGCAGGGGCCGATGCATCAGGTAAACTGCCGCATCTTTTATACCTATAACGATTCGCCTGATGCCCACGACGTTCCATGAGATTCCCCGCAAGCGCCCGACCACGCCCCTGCTCGACCGCGCGAACACGCCGGACGGCCTGCGCCGGTTAGGCGAAGCCGAGCTGGAAACCCTGGCCGATGAGTTGCGCCTGGAATTGCTCTACACGGTCGGCCAGACCGGTGGGCATTTCGGTGCAGGCCTGGGCGTCATCGAGCTGACCATCGCGCTGCATTACGTTTTCGACACCCCGGACGACCGGCTGGTGTGGGACGTAGGTCATCAGGCTTATCCACACAAGATCCTCACCGGTCGTCGCGAGCGCATGGGCACCCTGCGCCAGAAGGACGGTATTGCCGCCTTCCCGCGCCGCTCCGAGAGCGAGTACGACACCTTTGGCGTCGGCCATTCCAGTACGTCGATCAGCGCGGCCCTGGGCATGGCGATTGCCGCCCGCCTGCAGAACAGCGAGCGCAAGGCGATTGCCGTGATCGGCGACGGCGCACTGACGGCCGGCATGGCGTTCGAAGCGCTGAACCACGCGCCGGAAGTGGACGCCAACATGCTGGTGATCCTCAACGACAATGACATGTCGATCTCGCGCAACGTCGGCGGCTTGTCGAACTACCTGGCGAAGATCCTTTCCAGTCGCACCTATGCGAGCATGCGCGAGGGCAGCAAGAAAGTGCTGTCGCGCCTGCCGGGTGCCTGGGAAATCGCCCGCCGCACCGAAGAATACGCAAAAGGCATGCTGGTTCCCGGCACCCTGTTCGAAGAGCTGGGCTGGAACTACATCGGCCCGATCGACGGCCACGACCTGCCCACCCTGATCGCCACGCTGCGCAACATGCGTGATCTCAAGGGCCCGCAGTTCCTGCACATCGTCACCAAGAAAGGCAAAGGCTTCGCCCCGGCTGAAGTCGACCCGATCGGTTACCACGCCATCACCAAGCTCGAGCCTGTCGATGCGCCGGCCAACCCGCCGAAAAAAGCCAGCGGGCCGAAATACTCCGGCGTGTTCGGCGAGTGGCTGTGCGACATGGCGGCTGCCGACCCGCGCCTGGTCGGGATCACCCCGGCGATGAAGGAAGGCTCGGACCTGGTGGCCTTCAGCGAGCGTTTCCCGCTGCGCTACTTCGACGTGGCGATTGCCGAGCAACACGCCGTGACCCTGGCGGCCGGCATGGCCTGCGAAGGCGCCAAGCCTGTGGTGGCGATCTATTCGACCTTCCTGCAACGCGGTTACGACCAGTTGGTGCACGACGTCGCGGTGCAGAACCTCGACGTGCTGTTCGCCATCGATCGTGCCGGCCTGGTCGGCGAAGACGGCCCGACCCATGCGGGCAGCTTCGACCTGTCGTTCCTGCGGTGCATCCCCGGCATGCTGGTGATGACCCCGAGCGACGAAAACGAACTGCGCAAGATGCTCACCACCGGCCACCTGTACGAAGGCCCGGCGGCCGTGCGTTATCCACGCGGCAACGGCCCGAATGCGACCATCGAGAAAGACCTCGAGCCGATCGAAATCGGCAAGGGTGTGGTTCGCCGTCGGGGCAGCAAGGTCGCCCTGCTGGTGTTCGGCGTACAGCTGGCCGAGGCGCTGAAAGTCGCCGAGACGCTGGACGCGACCGTGGTCGACATGCGTTTCGTCAAACCGCTGGATGAAGCACTGGTTCGCGAGATTGCCGGCAGCCATGAACTGCTGGTGACCGTCGAGGAAAACGCCATCATGGGCGGCGCCGGTGGTGCGGTCAGTGAGTTCCTCGCCCGCGAGAACATCCTCAAGTCGATGCTGCACCTGGGCTTGCCGGATGTTTACGTCGAGCATGCCAAGCCGGCGCAAATGCTGGCGGAGTGCGGGCTGGATGAGGCCGGGATCGAAGCATCGATCCGCGAACGCCTGCAACTGCTGAATATTTAAACGCAAGACCCTGTGGGAGCGGGCTTGCTCGCGAAAGCGGTGAATCTGTCGATAGAAATGTTGACTGACACACGGCCTTCGCGAGCAAGCCCGCTCCCACATTTTGTTTGTGTACACCCAAGCACCAACGGATCACCGATGAAACTCTCCCCCCTCGCCCTGACGCTGACGCTTCTGCCGTCCGGACACCTGCTGGCCGACTCCTTCGAACGCGACCAGGCCCTGAAACTGCCCGACGTGCTGATCAGCGCCAACCGCCAGGTCCAGGCGCGCAACGACAGCAGCGCCGCCAACACGGTATTCACCCGCGAAGACATCGACCGACTGCAACCGAACAGCGTCACTGATCTGCTGCGCCGTGTACCGGGAGTGCAAGTGGCACAAACCGGCGGACGCGGCAGCTTGCCGGGGATCTACATTCGCGGCACGCAGTCGGCCCAGAGCCTGGTGCTGGTGGATGGCCAACGGATCGGCAACTCGTCCTCCGGCGACAGCAATCTGCAACACATCAACATCGAACAGGTCGAGCGCGTGGAAGTGCTGCGCGGCTCCCGTTCGGTGATCTACGGCAGCGATGCGATTGGCGGGGTGATCCAGATCTTCACCCGGCGTGGCAGCGAGCCCGGCCTGCAGCCACGCCTGCATGTCGGTTTTGGCAGCAACCAGACCTGGGAGCGCAGCCTCGGTTTGTCCGGTGGAGATGAGCAGACCCGCTTCAACCTCGGCGCCAGCCTCGATGAAACCGCCGGGATCGATCGCACCCATGAGTCGTATCCCAGCGACGGCGATCACGACGCATACCGCAACAAATCCCTGAGCCTGAGCCTGAGTCACGCCCTCAGCGACGACGTCGAGATCGGCGCCAACCTGCTGGATAACCGTGGCAAGAGCGAATATGACAATCCGTTCGGCCGCTTCGACCTGGACACTTTCGAGTCAGTCCAGCAGCAGCCCTACAACGAATTCGATGTGAGCAGCGTCAGCAGCTACGTCGACGCACGGGTCAACGACCTGTGGAAAACCCGCGTCGAATTCGGCCATAGCGAAAACCGCGAGAAGACGTTCGACAAGCTCAGCGATGAACGCAGCGTGTTCAACACCTACCGCGATTCGGTGAACTGGCAGAACGACCTGACACTCAACGAGCACAACAGCCTGATCCTCGGCGGCGACTGGTACCAGGACCGGGTCAACAGCAGCACGCCGTTCGACGAGGACAGCCGCTGGAACCGCGCGGCCTTTATCCAGCATCGCTACCAGGCCGACAGCTTCTCCACCGAGCTGGGCCTGCGCCGCGACCAGAACCAGCAGTTCGGCGGCCATAACAGCTGGAGCGGTACCTTCACCCTGCCGCTGAACCCGGACAACGACGTGCTGCTGACCTACAGCGAAGGTTTCCGCGCTCCGACCTTCAACGACCTGTACTACCCAGACTTCAGCAACCCGGACCTGAAACCCGAGACCTCGAAAAGTTACGAGCTGCAATGGCGCAGCCAACTGACCGAGAACAGTCGCCTGGAGGCCTCGCTGTACCGCACGGACCTCGAAGACGCGATCATCTTCGGCAGCAACTCACGACCGGAAAACGTCGCCTCGGCGCGGATCAACGGCTTTGAAGCGGCGTTGAAACAGCAGTTGTTCGGCTGGCAGAGCAACCTTGGCGTGGCGATCATCGACCCGCGGGACCGCGACACCGGGCATACCCTGGCCCGTCGTGCCCGGCGTACGTTGAGCTGGGATCTGGACCGCCAGTTCGACCGCCTGGGCCTGGGCGCCAGCTGGCAAGCTGTGAGCAGCAGCTATGACGACCTGAACAATCAACAGCCATTGGGGGGTTATGGATTGTTGGGATTGCGCAGCAGTTGGGCGCTCAATCGTGAAGTCAGCCTGGAGCTGAAGGTCGATAACCTGCTGGACAAGGGATACAGCCGGGCGATGTACAGCCATGAAGGCAGCCAGTACGGGTATCGCGAGGAGGGTCGGGCGTGGATGTTTGGGGTGACTTGGACGCCTGGGCTCTGATTTGAAGTTTTTGTTGGCCAGTCTGGCCTCTTCGCGAGCAAGCCCGCTCCCACACTTGACCTCTGTCGTACACAAAATCGGTGTCCACTGAAATCCAGTGTGGGAGCGGGCTTGCTCGCGAAGGCCGCAACTCGGTCTCAGCGTTCGGGCGCTATCAACCGGCACAACTTGGCCGTAGCCTCAATCATCTGCCCACTCGGCCGCTCCAGGCCTTTATCCGTCACCAACCGCAATTGCCCCTGCCGCACCGCCGCCACCTGCGGCCACAGCTTCCACGCATCCAGCTGCGCCTGATCACCGGCCAGAATCACCTCGGGATCGCGCTGCAGGACCGCTTCGACACTGACCTGCGGCGCCGGCAGTGCCTGATCGCCGAACACGTTTCGCGCCCCGCACACTTCGAGCGCCGCGCTGATGATCTGGCCACCGCCAACGGTATAGAGCGGCCGGTCCCAGACCTGATAGAACACCCGCAACGGCTCTTCGCGCCTGTAGCGTTGACGCAGCTCAGCCAGCCGCTGACGCAAACCGCCAGCCAACGCAGCCCCACGCTCAGGCCGGCCAAGCTGCAAGGCAATCGCCTCGATCTGCGCGGTGAGCTGTTCGAAATCATGGGGTTCGGCGACGTAGGTGGGGATGCCCAAGCGCTTGAGTTGCTCACGCTGGGCCGGGCCGACACTGCCGGGCCAGAGCAGCAGCAAGTCGGGCTTGAGGCTGAGCAGCCGCTCCATGTCCAGTTGGCCGTAGCGGCCCACGGAGGGCAGATCCTTGAGTTCGGCGGGACGCTCGCCGGCATCCAGCACGCCAACCAGCAAGTCGGCCGAAGCCAGCTCAACGACAATTTCAGAGAGCGACGGCGCAAGGCTGACAACCCGTTCGACCGCGACTGCCGAGCCACTGGCGGCCAGCAGCAACACCGCCAGCCAGACAGGACGCATCAACCGAGCTGACGCGGAATACGGTAGAGGTAGAACAGCACGGCAGTCGACAGCGCCAGCAGCATCAGCGGCACCGCTTCGAGGCCGACGAACACCGCCAATGCACCGATCCACGCCGGCAGGCCTGCTGCCAGGAACGCCGTGCGCCGCTTGGCCGCCAGACTGATCCAGGCGCCAGGCTCTTCAGGGGTGTCGAGGGCTTTCTGAGTGGCGATCAGCGCATGTTTGTAGCCGCCAAAGAACTTCAGGCTGACAAACATCGAGGCGACACCAGCGATGAACAAGGGCATCGCCAGCACCGGCAGGATGGCCTCGCTCTGGCCGAACACGGCGTTGATCACGAACAGCGGCAACAAGGCCAACGCCAGGTATTGCCACCAGTTGACGGACAGTCGCCGCCGCACCTGGCCGCGGGTCACGCCCGGCCTACCTCGCCCTGATGTTCGTTGCCCATCATGTGGTCGAGTTTGCTGGCCTTGGTCGCCAGGTAGAGTTTGTTGTGCGGATTGTGCCCGGTGTGCAGCGGCACGCGCTCGGCGACCGCGATGCCCATGTCGGTCAAGGCTTTGACCTTGCGCGGGTTGTTGGTCATCAGGCGCAGGGATTTCACCCCCAGGTGCTCAAGCATCGGCAGGCACATGGCGTAGTCACGCTGGTCGGCGGCAAAGCCCAGACGCTCGTTGGCTTCAACGGTGTCGGCACCGCCGTCCTGCAGCTCATAGGCGCGGATCTTGTTCAGCAGGCCAATGCCACGGCCTTCCTGACGCAAGTACAGCAACACGCCCCGACCTTCACGGGCGATGGCCTGCAGCGCGGCCTCGAGTTGCGAGCCGCAGTCGCAACGCTGGCTGAACAGGGCATCGCCGGTCAGGCATTCGGAGTGCAACCGGCCGAGTACCGGGGCACCGTCGGCGATCTCACCCAGGCTCAGCACGACGTGCTCGCGGCCGGTGGCCTCATCGAGAAAGCCGTGCATGATGAATTGCGCAAAAGGCGTTGGCAGCTTGGAAGCGGCGACAAAAACGACAGGCACCGGTGTGCTCCTGATCTAAAAGTCTGAAGATTCGCAGGCCGGCATTGTAACAGCAGGTTCCAACCGACGCTTAGGCTGAATTATCGGCCATAACAATCAAAAAGTTTGATCTCTGTAGGAGCTGCCGCAGGCTGCGATCTTTTGATTTTAATAGATCGCAGCCTGCGGCAGCTCTTACAGGTTAGTTCTCATCGAACGGATAGGGTTGCTTCCAGCGCTCGAAGATCGGTTTGAGCTCACCGCTTTTCACCAACTGCGCCATGCGCTGGTCGAACAGTTCCATCAGGCTGCGGGCCGCCGGGGTCTTGGCAAAGCACAGGTACAACGGCAATTCGGCAATATGCGTGCGGCGGAACTGGGAAGGATCCTTCGCCCGACTGAGCACCCAATCGACTTCAGTTAGAGCATCTATGTAGAAGTCGGCGCGGTTCTGCGTCAGCATCGAAACGATGCCGGTACGCCGCAACACTTCGTTGTAGCGGCGGATATTGGGCAGATAATCCTGAAAATCGTAGCCACGCACCCACGCCAGGCGGTAATTACCCAGGGTTTGCGGGGTCGGTTGCGGGCTGCTGGCCAAGCCCAGGGCATAGATATGGTCGGTATCGAAGTTCCAGCGCGGATAAAGCACGTCGCTGGATTCTTCATGGTAGGAGCCGACACAGGCGTCGACCTCACCGCGCTCGGCCAGCCCCATCGAGCGCACATAGGGTTCGCTGCGGATGTCCAGCTTGACCCCCGCTGGCTCGAAGACTTTGCGCAACACGTCCCAGCCCAGGCCGTGGCCGTCGGCAGCGGTGTAGTCTTCCCAGTCTTCGCTGGCCAGATGAATCACCGATGGCGGGGTGGATGCCTCCTGCGCCTGGGCAAGTGCACCGAACACCATAAACACCATCGCTACCAACCAGCGTCGAGCCATCCCTAGTTCTCCCTAATTAATCCCTCAGGCGAAAATCCATACCAGCCCCTGCATCGCCAACCAGGCAAACACCCCGGCCAATACATCGTCGAGCATGATGCCGACGCCTCCATGCACATGCCGGTCAACCCAGTGAATCGGCCACGGCTTGAGGATATCGAAGAAGCGGAACACCAGGAACCCTGCCAACAGCCACTGCCAGCCTTCCGGCACCAGCCACAGGGTGATCCACATTCCGACCATCTCGTCCCAGACGATGCCTTCGTGGTCGTGTACCCGCAAATCATCGGCCACCTTGCCGCACAGCCAGAAGCCGAACAGCATGGTGATGCCCAGCATCAGCCAGTAACCCCAGTCGGGCAACATCTGCCATAACGGGATAAAGGGTAGCGCAACCAGCGATCCCCAGGTGCCTGGAGCCTTTGGCAAGGTGCCCGAGCCGAAACCGAACGCCAGGAAATGCCAGGGATTGCGCCAGACCGAGGGCGGTACGAATTCCGCCGGGACCTGTTTGGGATGATCTGTCACGGTGTCTCCCGAAAATGTTGATAGCCCCGGGTTTGCGGGGTGATGTCATGCCCATCGGTATCCAGCAGCGTCACGCCCTGCCCCGCCACGATCCGCCCGATCACATGGATCGGCCAGCCGTCGGCCACCAGTGGCGGCAACTCGACGGACGGTATGGTGAAGACCAATACGTAATCGTCTCCACCACTCAGGGCTGCGTCCTGCGCGCCCGGCTGGCCGAGGAAGGCCACCAGTGCTTTGGACAGCGGCAAGCGATCCCGTTCGATCAGCACCCCGACTTTCGAAGCCAGGGCAATGTGCCCGCAATCGGCGAGCAGACCGTCGGAGATATCCATGGCTGAAGTGGCCTTGCCGCGCAACGCCTGCCCCAGGCCAAGCTGCGGTTGCGGCGACCAGTAATGCGCCAGCAGCGGCTCGGCGATGGCGGCTTCAGCGTCGCGCTCGCCGAGCACCAGCGGCAAGGCGCCAGCGGCATTGCCCAGCTCACCGCCGACACACAGCAAGTCGCCAGGCCGCGCGCCGCTGCGGGTCAAGGCCAGGCCACCCGGCACCCGACCGAACACGGTCATGGTCAGGCTCAACGGCCCGCGGGTGGTGTCGCCGCCCACCAGCGCCACGCCGCAGCTCTGCGCCATGAGGTTCAAACCACGGGCGTAGGCCTGCAGCCAATCGGCGGTCACCGTCGGCAAGGTCAGGGCAAGGGTAAAGGCAACGGGGGTGGCGCCCATGGCGGCCAGGTCGCTGACCGCTACGGCCAGCGAGCGCTGACCGAGCAGAAACGGATCGCAGGGGTCGGCGAAATGCACACCGGCCACCAGCGTATCGGTAGAAATCGCCAACTGCTCCCCGGGAGGCACAGCCAGCAAGGCGCAGTCGTCGCCAATCCCCAGGGCAACGCCTTCGCCGCCCAGCGCACAAGGCGCGGCGGTGAAGAAATTGCGGATCAGCTCAAACTCACCCATCGCAGACTCAAGCGCAAATTAGCGCTTGAACGCCTTCACTTCAGCTTCACGCAGACGTGGGGCCAGCTTGTCGAGCACACCGTTGACGAACTTGTGCCCATCGGTGGAACCGAAGACCTTGGCCAGTTCGATACCCTCGTTGATCACAACGCGGTACGGCACGTCGACACGCTTGAGCAGCTCCCAGGTGGACAGGCGCAGAACCGCCAATTCAACCGGGTCCAGCTCTTCGATGGTCAAGTCCAGGCAAGGCGTGAGCGCCGTGTCGATTTCGGTCTTGAACTGCGGCACCCCGTGGAGGATCTCGCGGAAGTAGGCACCATCGACATCGGTGAAATCGTTATCGACCCGGAACTGCGCTTCGATCTCGTTCAGCGACTGCTTGGCCATGTGCCATTGGTACAGCGCCTGGGTCGCGAGCTGACGGGCTTCGCGACGCTTGACGCTTTTCGATGGCTTGCCAGCATCCGCAGGTTTTGGATCGCGCGGGTTGAAACGATCGCTTTCGTCGCTAATCACTTGGCCTCCAACTGCGCCAGCAGGCTGACCATTTCCAGAGCGGACAGGGCAGCTTCGGCACCTTTGTTACCGGCCTTGGTGCCGGAACGTTCAATGGCTTGCTCGATGGAATCAACGGTCAGCACGCCGAAAGCGACCGGAACGCCGAACTCCATGGACACCTGGGCCAGGCCCTTGGTGCACTCGCCAGCCACGTATTCGAAGTGCGGAGTACCGCCACGAATGACCGCGCCCAGTGCGATGATTGCCGCGAACTCGCCCTTCTGAGCGACTTTCTGCGCAACCAGCGGGATTTCGAAGGCGCCAGGAGCGCGGATGATGGTGATGTCGCTTTCGCTTACGCCATGGCGAACCAGGGCATCAACAGCACCGCTGACCAGGCTTTCAACGACGAAGCTGTTGAAACGGCCCACTACCAGAGCATAGCGGCCTTTAGGGGCGATGAAGGTACCTTCGATGGTCTTCAGGGTCATTCGTTAGATCTCTTAAAGAGCCGGGACGCGTCTCGTACGCATCCCTCAGTGATATTTGAACCGCGAATACAGGGCCGGATACGACCGTTCATTATTCGGAGGGCACGTATTCTACAACTTCCAGATCGAAACCGGATATCGCATTAAATTTCATCGGCGCCGACATCAGGCGCATTTTACGAACGCCCAGGTCGCGCAGGATCTGCGAACCGGCACCCACGGTGCTGTAGGTGGTCGGTTTTTTCACCGCCGCGTGGTCGGCAGTTTCGCGGATATGCGCCAGCAACACGTCGCCATCGAGCGGGTGGCCGAGCAACAGCACCACGCCACTGCCGGCCTCGGCAACGGCGGACATGGCGGCGCGCAGGCTCCAGCGGCCCGGTTGCTTGACCATCAGCAGGTCGCGCAGCGGGTCCATGTTGTGCACGCGCACCAGGGTCGGTTCTTCGGCACACACGTTGCCCAGGGTCAGGGCCATGTGCACGTCGCCTTCCACGGAATCACGATAGGTCACCAGGTTGAATTGGCCCAGTTCGCTGTCCAGAGGCTGCTCGGCAATCCGCTGAACGGTACGTTCGTGGATCATCCGGTAGTGAATCAGGTCGGCGATGGTGCCGATCTTGATGTTGTGCTCGGCGGCAAAGGCTTCCAGCTCGGCGCGACGGGACATGGTGCCGTCGTCGTTCATCACTTCGCAGATCACCCCGCTCGGCTCGAAACCGGCCATGCGCGCCAGGTCGCATGCGGCTTCGGTGTGGCCGGCGCGGGCCAGGGTGCCGCCGGCCTGGGCCATCAGCGGGAAGATGTGGCCTGGGCTAACGATGTCTTCAGCCTTGGCATCACGGGCGGCAGCCGCTTGCACGGTGCGCGCACGGTCGGCGGCGGAGATGCCGGTGGTGACGCCGGTGGCTGCTTCGATCGAGACGGTGAACTTGGTGCCGAAGCCGGAGCCGTTGCGCGGCGCCATCAGCGGCAGCTTGAGCAGCTCGCAGCGCTCGCGGCTCATCGGCATGCAGATCAGGCCACGGGCGTGCTTGGCCATGAAGTTGATGTGTTCGGCCTGGCAGCACTCGGCGGCCATGATCAGGTCGCCTTCGTTCTCGCGGTCTTCGTCATCCATGAGGATGACCATCTTGCCTTGGCGGATGTCTTCAACCAGTTCTTCGATGCTATTGAGCGCCACAAGGCACCCCCCTTCTTTCGAAATTTTGAGCTTCAGGATTTGAGGTAGCCGTTGGCGGCCAGAAAGCTTTCAGTGATGTTACTGGAGGTTGGCTCTGCGGCCTTGTCGCCCAACAGCAGGCGCTCCAGATAACGCGCCAGCAAATCCACTTCCAGATTCACCCGGCGACCTGGCTGGTACGACGCCATGATGGTTTCGCTCAGGGTGTGCGGAATGATGGTCAGCAGGAACTCGGCGCCATCGACCGCGTTCACGGTCAGGCTGGTGCCGTCGACGGTGATCGAGCCTTTATGGGCGATGTACTTGGCCAGGTCCTTCGGCGCGCGGATGCGGAATTCCACGGCCCGCGCGTTCTCGGTGCGGGCAACCACTTCGCCCACGCCGTCGACGTGACCGCTGACCAGGTGCCCGCCGAGGCGAGTGGTCGGGGTCAGGGCTTTTTCCAGATTGACCGGGCTGCCGCTTTTCAGGTCGTTCATGGCGGTGCAGTCGAGGGTTTCACGGCTGACGTCAGCCGCGAAGCCGTTGCCCGGCAGTTCAACCGCCGTCAGGCACACGCCGTTGACCGCGATGCTGTCGCCCAGCTTGACGTCGCTCAGGTCGAGCTTGCCGGTTTCGACGTGGACCCGCACATCTCCACCTTTAGGGGTCAATGCACGAATACTGCCGATGGATTCGATAATGCCGGTAAACATGGAGTCCTCCTCGAGAACAGGGCCAGCGCTATAACGATGGCCGGGAATTATACGCTGGCGACTGGCAAAGGAATGGCAGTGACCCGCCAGTCATCGCCAACCGCGCGAATTTCGGTGATTTTGAGCTCGGGCGCATCCTTCATTTGCGCGAGCGGCCAATCCAGCAACGGCCGCGCCGAAGAACCCAGGAACTTGCCGGCGATGAAAATCTGGAACTCGTCCACTAGACCGAGTTGGGCAAAGGCACCCGCCAGCCGTGGTCCGGCCTCGACCAACACTTCATTGACCTGACGGTTGGCGAGTTCGACCAGCAACTGACGAAGATCGACCTGCCCATCGTAACCCGGCACGATCAGGCACTCCGGGCCGTTGGCGTATTGTTCTTCCACTGCCACGCAGGTAGCGACCAGCGCGGGACCTGCCTTGAAGAATGGCGCATCCAGCGGCACCCGCAGGCGGCCATCGACCAACACACGCAGCGGCGGTCGGCTCATGGCCAGTGCGGCCTGTTCGGTGTCCAGACCGAGTTCATCGGCGCGCACGGTCAAACGGGCGTTGTCCGCCAGCACCGTATCGGCGCCGGTCAGCACCACGCTGGCCTGAGCACGCAAACGCTGAACCGCCGAGCGCGCTGCCGGGCCGGTAATCCACTGGCTTTCGCCGCTTTCCATTGCCGTGCGACCGTCGAGGCTCATGGCCAGCTTGACCCGCACAAACGGCAAGCCATGCTCCATGCGCTTAAGGAAGCCTTGATTGAGCTTGCGCGCCTCGCCTTCCAGCACGCCGCTTTCGGTGGCGATACCGGCCTGCTCCAGGCGCTGCAGACCACGACCGGCGACTTCCGGGTTCGGGTCCTGCATCGCCGCCACGACCCGCGCCACACCGGCGTTGACCAACGCATCGGCGCACGGTGGCGTGCGCCCGTGGTGACTGCAGGGTTCGAGGGTCACGTAAGCGGTCGCGCCCCGGGCCAGCTCACCGGCGGCGCGCAGGGCGTGGACTTCGGCGTGGGGTTCCCCGGCGCGCTCGTGCCAGCCTTCGCCGACGATCTGCCCGCCGCGCACGATCACGCAGCCGACTCGCGGGTTGGGGTGGGTCGTGTAATGACCTTTGCGCGCCAGTTCCAAAGCACGGGCCATGTAATGGGCGTCGAGGACGGCAAGCTCTGCTGACGTGGTCATTCTTTCACCGGTTCCCGGGCCAGGCGATCGATCTCTTCGCGGAACTCGTTGAGGTCCTGGAAGCGGCGATACACCGAAGCGAAGCGGATGTAGGCGACTTCGTCGAGCTTTTGCAGCTCGGCCATCACCAGCTCACCGACCACGAGGGACTTGACCTCGCGCTCGCCGGTGGCGCGCAGTTTGTGTTTGATGTGCACCAGCGACGACTCGAGGCGCTCGACACTCACCGGGCGCTTTTCCAGCGCCCGCTGCATGCCGGCGCGGAGTTTTTCTTCGTCGAACGGCTGGCGACTGCCGTCGGTTTTGATCAGGCGCGGCAACACCAGTTCAGCGGTTTCGAACGTCGTGAAACGTTCGCCGCAGGCCAGGCATTCACGCCGGCGGCGCACCTGTTCGCCCTCGGCGACCAGACGCGAGTCGATGACCTTGGTGTCGTTGGCACCGCAGAAGGGACAGTGCATGGTGGCAGGCAACAAAAAAAGGGAGGGCCATGGTAGCGCATCCGGGTGGCAAGACAAGCCATAGGGTTTGCGGTATACAGATTGGCTATATATGGATTACGTGTTGCCGGAGCCGCAAATGTCCCTGAGACCACTCGTTTTGCTCAGTTTTTTCAGCCTGTTGGTCGCCTGCAGCAGCGATGCACCCCAGCCGCAGCCGCCAACGCCAGGCCCTGCACCGGAACAGGCGCAGAAGAAAGCCCGGGAATCGGCGAACCTCGGCCCGCTGCCGGCCTATCAGCGCGAACTGAGCGGTACGCTGCAAGGTGTGCCGACAGGTGCTGAAGTGGAACTGGCGCTGCTGGTGATCGACGACAAAGACCGTCCACAGCAATTGCTCGCCAGTTCGAGCCTGATCGGCAACAACCAGGTGCTGCCGTTTCACCTGCGCTTCAACCCGGATTCGTTCCCGGCCGGTGCCCGTGTAGAACTGCGTGGCCGCGCCAGCCAGTCCGGCCAGTTGATCCTGCATCTGCCGTCACAGCGGATTAGCCAGCCGACCACCCAGGCCCTGGGCCAGCTGCAATTCGTCAAAGCCCCATGAGTGCACCGCACGACCTGCAACAGGCCTTGGGGGAACTGCTGGGTGATGCGCGACTGGTTGCCTGTGAATTACCGGGGACCGACCTGAAGTTATGGCTGATCGATGGCGACAACATGGATCGCGCGTTCAGCCCGGAAGAAACCCGGCGGATTCTGCACGAACCGCCGTACTGGAGCTTCTGCTGGGCCAGTGGCCTGGCGGTGGCGCGTTACCTCGCCGACTTCCCTGAGTGGGTCAAGGGCAAGCGCGTGCTGGATTTCGGCGCAGGCTCCGGCGTGGCCGGGATTGCCGCGGTGAAGGCCGGGGCGCTGGAAGTGGTGGCTTGCGACCTGGATCCGCTGGCGATTGCCGCCTGTCGGGCGAATGCCGAGCTCAATGACGTACAGCTCGTTTACTCGACGGATTTTTTCGCCGAGGCCGATCGTTTCGATCTGATTCTGGTCGCGGATGTGCTGTACGACCGGGCGAACCTGCCACTGCTCGATGAGTTCCTGAGTCGTGGCAAGGAGGCTCTGGTGGCGGATTCGCGCGTTCGGGATTTTCGTCATCCGTTGTATCAACGCATTGAAATGCTTGAAGCGATGACCTTGCCGGACCTGGCCGAGCCGGAAGAGTTTCGGCATGTGAGCCTCTACCACGCTCGGCGCGGCTGAAGCCGCTAAAAGATCGCAGCCTTCGGCAGCTCCTACACGGGGATGCGGTTTAACCTGTAGGAGCTGCCGAAGGCTGCGATCTTTTGCGCCACGCCTTATAGTTCACCTATTCACGCTTTTACGAGATTGCCCATGAGTCAGCAAACGCCGTACATCTTCGACGCCACGACTGCCGATTTCGACCAGTCGGTGATCGAGAACTCCTTCCACAAACCGGTGCTGGTGGATTTCTGGGCCGAATGGTGTGCGCCCTGCAAGGTGCTGATGCCGATGCTGCAGACCATCGCCGAGAGCTATCAGGGCGAGCTGCTGCTGGCCAAGGTCAACTGTGACCTCGAACAGGACATCGTCGCCCGTTTCGGTATTCGCAGCCTGCCGACCGTGGTGCTGTTCAAGGATGGCCAGCCGGTCGATGGTTTTGCCGGTGCCCAGCCGGAGTCGGCCGTGCGCGCGCTGCTCGAGCCCCATGTGCAAATGCCGCCACCGGCCGCCGCCGATCCGTTCGAACAGGCCCAGGCCTTGTTCGACGACAGCCGTTTCGCCGATGCAGAGGCCCTGCTCAAAGTGCTGCTGGGCGAAGACAACACCAACGCCAAGGCGCTGATTCTCTACGCCCGCTGCCTCACCGAGCGCGGTGAGCTGGGCGAAGCGCAAGCCGTGCTCGACGCGGTCAAGAGCGATGAGCACAAGGCCGCCCTGGCCGGCGCCAAGGCGCAGATCAAGTTCCTCGGCCAGGCCAAGGACTTGCCGGATGCCGCCGACTTGAAGGCTCGCCTGGCGAAAAACCCGCAGGACGATGAAGCGGTCTATCAGCTGGCCGTTCAACAACTGGCCCGCCAGCAATACGACGCGGCGCTGGATGGACTGCTCAAGCTGTTCATTCGCAATCGCAGCTACAGCGAGGGTCTGCCGCACAAGACCTTGCTGCAGGTGTTCGAATTGTTGGGTAATGACCATCCGCTGGTCACCACGTACCGTCGCAAGTTGTTTGCCGCGCTTTATTAAGATCAAAAGATCGCAGCCTCGCTTCGCTCGACAGCTCCTACAGGGGATATGCGTTGCCCTTGTAGGAGCTGCCGCAGGCTGCGATCTTTTGCGGTTTATTCGATCCAGTGGAAAATCGGCGTATCCGCGCCACTCTGCACCTTCACGTCCGGGCTATGCCGCAAGCGCACCAACAGGCGCTTGCCCGCCGCCGCACTGCCGGTCAGCCCTTCCAGTTGATCGAGTAATTGCGGCCCGCTCAATTGCCCGGCCTTGCGCAGCAGATCTTTGGCGACCTGCCACAGCGCATCGTCCTGATTCAGCGGTTTCGCCACTGGCGCAGCACTGACCTCGGTTTTTTCCACTTTCAACTGCGCACCCAGCCTTGCCCAGTCGGCGTCATCCATCTCCAGCGTCAAATCCACCGGCCAGTCGCCGATGCTTCCGCGAATTCGCAACATGAGTCAGCTCCCGAACATTTCTTCGCACCCATGCTCCCACGGGGCTTGTGCAACGCCAAGCAGGCAGACACACTCTGCGCATCATGTTATAAGATCACATAACATTTCTTTCATCTTGTCTTTCGGAGACTCGCCATGCGTCACCTGCTTCTCGCTCTGCCGTTTGCCTTGTTGCCGCTGGCTGGCGTTCACGCCGCTGACGAACATGATCACGACCATGAGCACGGCAGCCTTGGCGCCCATGAGCACGGTGTCGGGCGCCTGAACGCGGCACTGGATGGCCTGACCCTGGAGCTGGAGCTGGACAGTCCGGCGATGAACCTGGTGGGCTTTGAGCACGTCGCCGCAACCGATGCCGACAAAGCCAAGGTCGCTGCGACCCGCGCTCGCCTTGAGCAACCGCTGGCGCTGTTCAGCCTGCCGAAAGCCGCCGGTTGCGTGGTGGAAAACCAGGAGCTGGAAAGCCCGTTGTTTGGCGACACGCCAGAGGCCGACGATGAACACCACCATGACCACAGTGAAATCCACGCCCGCTACCAATTCACCTGCGCCACGCCGGGCGCGCTGAAGACCCTGGATCTGGCGAATATCTTCAACAGCTTCCCGGCGACCCGGAAAATTCAGGTACAACTGATCGGCCCGAGCGGGCAGCAAGGGGTTGAAGTGACGGCCAAGGCTGCCTCCCTCAAGTTCTGATCCACCGCACAACCAATGTGGGAGCGGGCTTGCTCGCGAAGGCAGTGTGTCATGCAACATAGATGTCGACTGACACTCCCCCTTCGCGAGCAAGCCCGCTCCCACAGGATAATCAACACCCATGAAATCAGCGCCATGACCCAAGCACTCATCGAATTGTCCGACCTGAGCTTCAGCTGGCCCGGTCACCCGCCGCTGCTGGATATCCCGGCGTTTCGCCTTTCGCCTGGGGAAACCCTGTTCCTCAAGGGCCCCAGCGGTAGCGGCAAGACCACCCTGCTGGGCCTGCTTGGCGGCGTGCAGAAGCCCGATCGTGGCAGCATCCGCCTGCTTGGCCAGGAGCTAACGGAACTGTCGGCCGGCGCCCGCGATCACTTTCGTGTCGATCACACTGGCTACATCTTCCAGCAGTTCAATCTGCTGCCGTTTCTGTCGGTGCGCGAGAACGTCGAACTGCCCTGCCACTTCTCGAAACTGCGCGCCGAGCGGGCGAAGCAGCGCCACGGCAGCATCGACCAGGCCGCCGCCACCCTGCTCGCCCATCTGGGTTTGAAGGATGACAACATCCTCGCGCGCCGCGCCGACTCCCTGTCCATCGGCCAGCAACAACGGGTGGCCGCCGCGCGCGCGCTGATCGGTCAGCCGGAACTGGTGATCGCCGACGAGCCGACCTCGGCCCTCGACTACGACGCCCGGGAGAACTTCATTCGCCTGCTGTTCGCCGAATGCCGCGAGGCCGGCTCGAGCCTGTTGTTCGTCAGCCATGACCAGAGCCTGGCGCCGCTGTTCGATCGCAACCTGTCGCTGGCCGAACTCAATCGCGCCGCCACCCCGTCCGAGGTCTGAGATGTATCTGTTCCGTCTAGCCATGGCCAGCCTGGCTAACCGCCGTTTCACCGCGATCCTCACCGCGTTCGCCATCGCCCTGTCGGTGTGCCTGCTGCTGGCCGTGGAACGGGTGCGCACCGAGGCCAAGGCCAGTTTCGCCAGCACCATCAGCGGCACCGACCTGATCGTCGGCGCGCGCTCCGGCTCGGTCAACCTGCTGCTGTACTCGGTATTCCGCATCGGCAACGCCACCAACAACATCCGCTGGGACAGCTTCGAACACTTCGCCAGCAACCCGAAAGTGAAGTGGGCCATTCCGATGTCCCTTGGCGATTCCCATCGCGGCTATCGCGTGATGGGCACCACCGGGGCGTACTTCGAACACTACCAGTACGGCCGCCAGCAACACCTGGAACTGGCCGAGGGCCGTGCTTTCGCCAGCGACCCGTTCGAAGTGGTGCTCGGTGCTGAAGTCGCGGACGCGCTGCACTACAAACTCGGCGACAAGCTGGTGCTGGCCCACGGCGTGGCCGTGATCAGCCTGGTCAAGCACGACGACAAGCCCTTCACCGTGGTCGGCATTCTCAAGCGCACCGGCACCCCGGTGGACCGCACGCTGCACATCAGCCTCGGTGGCATGGAAGCCATTCACGTTGATTGGCACAACGGCGTGCCGGCCCGGGGCAACGGGCGGGTCAGCGCCGATCAGGCGCGCAATATGGACCTGACACCCCAGGCGATCACCGCGTTCATGCTCGGCCTCAACAGCAAGATCTCGACCTTCGCCCTGCAGCGCGAGATCAACGAATTCCGTGGCGAACCGATGCTGGCGATCCTGCCGGGCGTTGCGCTGCAAGAATTGTGGAGCTTGATGAGCACGGCGGAAAAGGCCCTGTTCGTGGTGTCACTGTTCGTCGTGCTGACCGGCTTGATCGGCATGCTCACGGCGATTCTCACCAGCCTCAACGAACGTCGGCGGGAGATGGCGATCCTGCGATCGGTGGGCGCGCGGCCCTGGCACGTCGCGACGCTACTGGTACTGGAGGCGTTTGCCCTGGCGCTGGCCGGTGTGGTGGCCGGCGTGGCATTGCTCTACGTCTGTATCGCAGCAGCCCAGGGTTACGTGCAAGCCAATTACGGCCTGTTTCTGCCGCTGGCGTGGCCGAGCGAATATGAATGGACGCTACTCGGTGGCATCCTGATCGCTGCGTTGCTGATGGGCAGCGTGCCAGCCTGGCGCGCCTATCGCCAATCCCTGGCCGATGGCCTGTCGATCCGTTTATGAGGACGTTGAAATGCCCCGCGCTGTCTTTGCGCTGTTGATGCTGGTCGCCCTGCCGTTGTGGGCGGCCGAGCCGAAAGAGCTGACCTGGTCGGAAATGATCCCGCCGGATGCGGCACCGGAAGTGCCGAACATGACGCCGCTGCACGACCTGTCGAAGCTCAGCGATGCACTGGCCGCCGAATCGGCGCCGGCAGCGAAACAGGACATGCCCAACGCCCCGGTGGTCAAGGCCCTCGACGGTCAGAACATTCGTTTGCCGGGCTACATCGTGCCGCTGGAAGTGAGTGAAGAAGGTCGTACCACGGACTTTCTGCTGGTGCCGTATTTCGGCGCCTGCATCCACGTACCGCCCCCGCCGTCGAACCAGATCGTGCACGTCAAAAGTGAAGTCGGCGTGAAGCTCGACGAGCTGTATCAGCCTTACTGGATCGAGGGGCCGATGCAGGTCAAGCCGTCCACCAGTGAGCTGGCGGACGCCGGGTACCAGATGGAGGCGGACAAGATCTACCTGTATGAATTACCGGAGTGAATCCGGGAGTTAGTCGGCGCCTGCAAAATTGTCTTCGCGAGCAAGCCCGCTCCCACACTGGATCTGTGCATAGACACAATTCCATTGTGGGAGCGGGCTTGCTCGCGAAGGGGCCATCGAAAACACCACAAAAACCAAACCCATCACGATTTCATTGAGCTGCATCAAAAGACCAGATCGTTAGCCGCCTTACCATTGGACATCGAAGATTTTTAACGTCCTCTGGAGCCCCCCATGAACAAGTCCTTGCTCGGTGCCTCGCTGGTAGCGCTGGCGCTTGCAGCCCCGTTCGCCCACGCCCACGAAGCCGGTGACATCATCCTTCGTGCCGGTGCGATTACCGTCAACCCGGAGGCCGACAGTTCCTCAGTCAAGGTCGATCAGGGTCCGCTGAGCGGCGCCGACCTGGGTGGCAAGGCGACCATGAGCAGCGACACGCAACTGGGTCTGAACGTTGCCTACATGATCACCAACAACTGGGGGATCGAGTTGCTCGCGGCCACGCCGTTCGAGCACGACGTCAAGCTCAAGGGCACCGCCCTGGGTGCGGCCAACGGCAAACTCGGTACGCTGAAACACCTGCCACCGACCCTCAGCATCGTGTACTACCCGCTGGATGCCAAATCCGACTTCCAGCCGTACCTCGGCGCCGGTATCAATTACACCTGGATCTACGACGAGCATGTCGGCAGCGAAGCCCAGGCCAACGGCTTCAGCAACTTCAAGGCAGAAAACTCCTGGGGCATGGCGTTCCAGGTCGGTGCCGACTACATGCTGACCGACAACGTGATGATCAACGCCCAGGTGCGTTACATTGACATCGATACCCGCGCGACCGTGGAAAACGACGCCGTGGCACCGGGCACCCGGGCACGGGTGAACGTGGATGTCGATCCGTTCATCTACATGGTCGGTCTGGGTTACAAGTTCTAAGTATTCACGTGGTGGTGGATTGGTCGCTCCCTTGTCCTATGGACGGGAACGATCAGTAACAAAAAAAGGCGCCTCTACAGGCTAATGCCAGTCAGTTAAGCTGACTGGCATTTTTATTTCTGATCGGATACTTCGGCGATTTGAGCCGGATGGCTCGGGGATAAATACGCTCCTCTCGCCGATGAGGCAGGACATAGTGCGGCGCTGA